>JBMOGB010000316.1:0-4772 GCA_049318585.1 Bacteroidia bacterium
AAAGCTTTCATGCCTTCAAAAATTGATTGTCCGTAATGTAAACTTGATAAAGCAGGAGAAAAACTTATATTTCCATAAGGTAAAATTTCACCTGTTTTCCACTCTCCATTTTCATAATCTACTCTAAACATGTGATCTGAAAATATTTTACCAAATTCTATATTATTAAAATCACAAGAATTGATTCTAGATTGAGGGTTTTTGTTAATTTTGATGCTAATTGCCATCTGTAAAATTTAAAAAATGAACGATAATTTATTAATTGAAAATCCATTCATTGAACCATTGTTCGATGAGTTTTTCGTGGTCAAAGAAAAACAAAATTCTATACAATACAAGTACAGTGGAACTAACCAACAACGCTTTGTTTTATTGATAGATAAAACACTAAATAACAGCGAAATGGATTTACTGAATAATATCATTCAAGCAGGCTTAAAATTAAACCTATCTGAAATGGCACTTTTAAATATAAATGAGCAAGAAGAAGGTGCTTCAATTAGCGATATAATATTAAGTTTTAAACCCTTAAAAATGATCATTTGGGGTTGCGATGATTGGGTAAAAAAAGAAGGTTGGTCCATTCCTTCGCACCAATTTGCAATTGTACGAAGTACACAAATTTTAAAAGCTGAACCTTTAATTAATTATGAAACCAACAAAGAATTGAAGATGCAACTTTGGAGCTTTGGAATAAAAAAAATGATAGGATAATGGAAATAATTTTTGCAAGTCATAACCAAAATAAAGTTACAGAAATTAGTGCTTTAATTGGTACAAACTATACTGTTAAATCGCTTACTGAAATTGGCTATCATGAAGAAATAATAGAAGATGGTAAAACATTGAAAGAAAATGCACTTATTAAGGCAAGAACAATCTATAAAAAAACCAACAAAAACTGTTTTGCCGATGATACTGGATTATTGGTAGCAGCATTAAACAATGAACCTGGAGTATATAGTGCACGTTATGCTGGTGAGCAAAAAAACGCCAATGATAACATGAATTTATTGCTAAAAAACTTAACAAATTTTGACAATAAAAATGCAAGATTTGTTACCATAATTGCATTAATAATTGATGGAAAAGAATATTTGTTTGAAGGTGAATTATTAGGGCAAATAACTGACACAAAAACTGGTAAAAACGGATTTGGATATGACCCAATATTTATTCCAAATGGATTCAACATTTCGCTAGCTGAAATGGATTTACAAGAAAAAAACAAAATTAGCCACAGAGCAAAAGCTTTTGAAAGAATGATTAGTTTTTTGAGTGTATATAATCACTAAAAATTTATTCATTTTATTCATTAATGTACATATATTTGTTCTGAACAATTGAATGTGTTTAGAAATTGATTTATCGACAAATAAATAGATTGAAAAAATAGCTAAATTGTAACCTAAAATAATATATTAATATTATGAAATATTTTGAAATAAAAGCCGCTATATTTTTGTGTATAGTCATTACAATTATATCTGTAACATCTTGTAAACGTGAATCGGACGAGGAGGTAACGCCAACAACTAACACTACAACCGATATAGATAATTTAAAAACACCCAACGGATTTAACTATCAAACTACTCGATTTAATTCGGTAAAAATAGTAGTGCTAGATGCAGAAGGAAATGTTTATAAAAATGTAATTGTTTACATTATGGACAATAGTTTTGAGTTAGGTGGACGCATATTAGCAAAAGGAACAACCAATTTAAATGGCGAGTGGGAAACTAAAGTTGAAGTGCCACTTTCACTTACAAATTTGGTAATAAATACTTCTGCACTTAACATTCCAAGTGATGTAATAATTAATAATTATGAGTTTATAAATGAAACTTTAGGCGGAAAAAACTTTAATCCAAAAACAGTAGTAAATCCGGCTATTATTGGAAAAGGAAGCATTGGAAAAGCACCAGGAAAAATTTCTACAAAACTTGGAACTTGGAGTTTAACCACTGGTAAACCCAATTATTTAGAACCAATAAACGATGTTGTAACAACAACATTTTTAAACAACATTACTACCTTTTTACCAAGCAGGGTAAATTTAACCACGCGATATCCTGCTATGTTAGATGATAATTTTTACAGAAGAAATATTATTACAACTAACCTTTGTGATGTATATATAACTTTTATAAAAGAAGGTGCTGGTCAACGAAATTCTTTGTTTTATTATACTTATAATGTAAACAATCCACCTACTAACGCAAATGATATAGATTCATTGATAATCATTTATCCCAACACTTCATTTACTGGTTCTGGAGGCGATTTAGCAACAGGAAATAAAGTTAAAATTGGTAGATTTGGAGCAGATACTGTAATTGCTTTTGGAATAATTGCTGATGGTTATAATAATAGTAATGGAACTTTATACAATTTAGGAACACACTTTGTGTTTTATGGTAATAAAACATTTAATCCAGAAATTAGTGATCAATATCGCCAACATTTAGTTTTTGTTTATGAACCTTCTTCTCAACGCTTTGTACTAAGTTTTGAAGATGTAAACAGGAACCCAACAGGCAGTAGCGATAACGATTTTGAAGATGTAATTTATTATGCCACAGTTAATAATATTAATAACGTTAGTTTAGATAAAATAGCAATAATTCCTGGCTCAACCGATACTGATGGAGATGGAGTAGATGATATAAACGATGATTACCCAACAGACGGAACAAAGGCTTTTAATAATTATTTCCCTTCATCGAATAAAACTGCAACTGTAGCCTACGAAGATTTGTGGTATTTTAGAGGTGATTACGACATGAACGATGTAGTTATGGATATGAGAACCAATGCCATTACCAATGCAAATAATAAATTAGTAAGGTTTGAATCGAGGTATTGCTTAAGAGCATCGGGAGGTAGTTTAAAAACTGCTTTTGCCATTCAATATCCAATAGCAAGAACTAAAATTACAAACATAGTTGGAGGAATAGTAGAAGGCGACAAAACCAATGCTACAGTAAGGCTTTATGATGATGTTAGACTACATCAACAAGCCTGGAACACAGCTCCTTTAGTTGGATATGATGATTCTGTAAATTTCGATTTTTCGTTTGATGTGAATGCTGTTGTTGATATTTCGGAATTTGGAATTGGCTTACACGACCCTTTTATTTGGATAAATGAAACAGGAAAAGGTAGAAGTTATGAAATTCATTTACCTGGAAAAAATCCTACTTCTACTTCTTCTTATCCGTTTTTAGGATTAGGCGATGATGACACACAATTATTAGGAACAAAAAAATATTTAAGTAAAAACAATTTGCCTTGGGCTATATTAATTCCTGAACGTTTTGATTACCCTTTTGAACAACAAAATATAACATTAGCTTACTTAAATTTTGCAGCTTGGGCGCAATCTGGAGGTTCTACTTATAAAGATTGGTACAGCAAAACTACTGGTTATAGGAATAATACAAAAATTTATGTGAAACCATAAAATTGTTTCTAAAAATCAATGTTGTTTTAGTTGCAAAACAAAAACACAATAAGCTCAATAAAATAATTTTATTGAGCTTATTGTGTTTTAATAAAGCTATGATAAATTTACTATTTCTGTAGTCTTAAATTAGTTATGTTTTTTAAAACATCGGTGTAAACACTATCAAGTAAAGCAGGTTCCTCTAAATAATAAGTGTAATTTTCGTTGAATTGCTTTTCGGTAATATCATTTTTCTTGTAAACATATTCATAATGCCAAAGCATTGATTTGTTTAAACTATCAAGCACCAAACCTTGTTGGTTTATACCAGCTTCTGCAATTTGAATATCGGTTAAAATAGTTGCCATTTTATTTCGATCGAAAAATGGATTTGGTTTTGAAGAATTATCCGGTTGGCAACCAATTGTAGTAATAACTAATGCAATTAATGCATATTTGTAAATTGAATTTATCATGATGAGTATAGCTGCAAATATTGAAAAAATAAAACAACAACTAAGCCAAAATATTAAATTAATTGCTGTAAGCAAAACAAAACCGGTGGAAACCCTTATGGAAGCTTACAACTCAGGGCAAAAAATTTTTGGTGAAAACAAAGTTCAGGAGCTTGTTGGTAAGTATGAACAAATGCCAAAAGACATTGAATGGCATATGATTGGCCATTTGCAAAGCAATAAAGTAAAATACATTATTCCGTTTGTGGCTTTAATTCATTCGGTTGATAGTGAAAATTTATTGATAGAAATAAATAAACAAGCTGCCAAAATCAATAAAATTCAACCAGTGCTTTTGCAAATTAGTATAGCCGATGAAGAAACAAAATTTGGTTTTGAAGAAGCAGAATTGTTTAAAATTTTGAAAAAATATATCAATCATGAACTTAACCATATTGAAATAGTTGGTTTAATGGGAATGGCAACATTTACTGACAATGAAGAACAAATAACAAATGAATTTGCTGGCTTAAAAACACTATTTGATAAAGTAAAAAATGAGTATTTTGAACACAAGGAATCTTTTAACCAATTATCGATGGGAATGAGCAGCGATTATAAAATTGCCATAACCAATGGCAGTAATTTAATTAGAGTTGGTAGCAGTATTTTTGGTGGAAGATAATATTTGAAAATTCGAAAGAATAAATTCGAAATTCGAAGAAAGAAATTCGAATAAATATTATTTAATTCATAAAGTGAAAATGAAAATGACAATAACATTGAATATCGAATAATAAATAACGAATGTTGAAGTAGTAAGTAAATAGCCCTGAAAGGGCACAATATATCAGCATAGGGTAAAGCCC
>JBMOGB010000317.1:0-4771 GCA_049318585.1 Bacteroidia bacterium
TTAAATTAAATCAGAATTCCATAAAAATGGCTCCACGAGAAAAAAAACAGAATTTTAAGAAACCCTCTGTTGGCACCTCCCTGAGCCAAAGCGGTTTAGCTGTAAAAACAACTAAACAAAAAAAACAACTGCTAAGCTCAACTCATGGCAAATGGTTGGCAGTTACACTAATAATGCTATTAACTTTCGCAGCCTATTTCCCATCCCTCCAAAATGGAATGCTAAAAACCTGGGATGATCAGGCTTATGTAACAAACAATTCATTAATCAAAAACATCGACGGCGCCAGTATTTTAAAGATTTTTAAGGAAGACCGTGGGCTATATGCCAATTACCATCCAATTACAACCCTCTCGTTAGCAATCAACTACCATTTTTCAAAAGATAAACCATTTGGATACCATTTGACCAATCTGTTTTTACACATACTGAACACCTTATTGGTTTTCATTTTCATTTTTCGTTTATCGAAAAACAACATTACGATTGCCACTATTTCTTCCTTGCTATTTGGCATTAATCCAATACATGTTGAATCAGTTGCCTGGATTTCCGAAAGAAAGGATGTATTATATGCGTTTTTTTACCTTGCCTCTATTGTTGCTTATCAAAAGTTTTTACAAAAATCAGACTGGAAGCTTTATACCTTATCGCTACTTCTTTTTATTTTTTCTATGCTGTCAAAAGCAATGGCAGCAAGCCTTCCTGTTGCTTTGATATTGATTGGATTTTTCGAATCGAGGAAATGGAATTTAAAGTTGTTTTTAGACAAAATCCCATATTTAATGATTGCAGTAGCATTAGGCTATTACGCAATTCAGATTCAAGCTGATGGAAAAGCCATTGGTTCTGAAACTTTCCCCTTCTTTAGTCGGATTCTTCACGCAGGGCATGGATTTTCTGTCTATATCTTTAAAATACTGCTTCCAGTTAATTTGTCTGCCTTTTATCCCTATCCATACCCATTGATTAACGGCGCATGGGTAACGAATACGATTCCAGCTTCATTTTATTTAACATTATTGTCTACATTGGCATTGGTAGGTTTCTCCATTTTGTGGTTTTTCTCTAAAAACAAGAATTTAAGTGTTATTGGATTTGGGCTATTGTTCTATGCTATAACAATAGCCCTTGTTTTACAGTTTCTTCCTGTGGGCAGAGCAATAATGGCTGACAGGTACTCTTATATCCCCTCTATCGGAGTATTTTTTATTTTAGGTTATCTGGTTAATATTCTACTACAAAACCGGCCTAAGCGACGAATCATCCCAATTCTTATAGCATTATATTCAGTCTATCTTTTCTACTTAACTTTTCAACAATGCAAAGTTTGGAAAAATGACGAAACTTTATGGAGCAATACTATAAGTATTAACCCAAATGACAACCGTATAGCCCTTGTGTATGAAAACAGGGCTTTATATTATCAAATAATGGGCAGGCCAGAAAAAGCCCTTTCCGATTTCCTCAAAGTTTCAGAATGGAATTCAAAGAATGCGAACACTTTGCAATTGATCGGCAAAATATATGGGAAAGATTTAAACGATTTAGGAAAATCAATCCTGTATTTTGAAAAAGCTTATTTATTAAATCCTAATGACCTAAGCCTAATTCAGGATATGGTCACTGCTTATGGAATAAAAGGGGATTATGGAAAATCCCTTGAATACTCACTTCTTGGGTTAAAAATTGATGACAAAAATGCATTCCTTCTTTACAATGCGGGTATAACTTATACAAATATTGGGCAGTTGGAATTAGGTAAGCAATATATTGCAAAAGCATTGGAAACAGATCCTACAATAATCAAAAAATAAAAACACTTTGCTGGATATCTACACAATAAATCCTATTTAAAGCATATTTCATACAATGGCAACAGGTAAAATGGTTAGTAAAACTGAAAAGGTACTACCAAAAAAATCGGAACAAAGTACTAGTTCTGCTCTAAAGTATTCCTATCTCCTCATAATTCTACTTCCATTGTTCGTATATTTCCCTTCTATTAAAAATGGATATGTTTATTTCGATGATGATATTCTGATACTTGAAAACCAGGCAAAACTTACAAACCCCGGAAATATAATTAAAGCATTTCAATCCGATGCCTTTTTCAATAAATCAAGTCCATATTATCGGCCCCTTTTAACTGTATCTTTAATTCTTGATGCACAAATTTCGAAATCAAATCCCTGGTTTTATCATTTTATGAATATAATATATCACATTCTAAGCTGCCTTGCGTTATTTTGGTTTTTAGGGGTGCTTGGATTTAAGAAGGAAATAAGGTTAGTGGCCACTTTATTTTTCTCAGTTCACCCTCTCATGGCAGGAGCGGTATATTGGATACCAGCAAGAAATGATATATTGGTTACTTTATTTGGCCTGCTTTTTTTATCTTTTGGGATCAAATACATTCAAAATCGCAAATTTTCTTTCTTTGCAGTTGCAAGTATTGCATACAGTTTAGCAATATTTTCAAAAGAGTCGGCTATCCTTTTACCTTTTCTTTTAATTTTATATTTGATCTACTCTAAACTTTTTACATTAGATAAGAGAAAGATATTTCTAAGTATTAACTTAGTAATAATAACGATACTGTGGTATTTTCTACGTGACTCAGCAATAGCTAATGTTGGAATGGCTCAAGTTGGTTTTTGGGCTATTTTGGCTAATTACCCCTTCCCTTTTGAAATAATAGCAAAACTATTTCTACCGATAAACCTAGCATTAACCCCAGTTTATTCAAATTTTTATACAATACTTGGTATTCTGATATCCGTTCTTTTATTAATATATATATTCATACACAAGCCCCAAAATATCAATCTGATTCTTTTTGGTCTGGCTTGGTATATACTTTTTTCGCTACCTAATATGTTTGTGAGGTTAGACACCTCTTCAGATAGCTATGATTACCTGACCCATAGGGGGTATTTGCCTATAGTAGGATTAGTAATTATACTTATAGCTATATTAACAGAGATAAGCACAAATTTTGACTATAAAGGATTAAACCGAATAATTCCTATCGCTCTGCTAATTCTATTTTCAGTAAGTTCCATTTCTCAAGCTAAAAAATACAGAGATTCAAGTTCTTTTTGGATTTCCTCAATTGAAAAAAATCCAGAAAAAGCCTGGTTGTATTACTTTCTGGGCAGGTCTCATTTTAAGAAAAAAGAAATCACAACCAGTGAAAAATACTTTAAAAAAGCAATTTCCCTACATAAGGACCCACGCTTTAGTTTCGGGTTATGCAAAGCTCTATATAACAGGGAATCTTATGATTCAGCCTTTCAAATTATTAGCGAAATAAGAACCACCGGAATGAATGGAACAGATGTAAGTCAAATCTATGTTGAACTTAGCCTGGAGACTGCTAAAAGATTTTTTGAAAAAGGAGAATACAGCAAAGCTGTTGAACGCTGCCAATTAGCAATAAATACAGACGCTGATAACGCAGCAGCTTCATTTAATATGGGCATATACTTAATCAACACAGGTGAATCAAAAAAAGCGGCTACCTTTTGGCGCCGCTCAATTGACTTAGATTCCGAACTAAAAGATGCATATCGAAACCTATACTATTACTATCTAAACAACACAAAAAACTTAGATTCTACTGCTTATTACTTGAATCAATTTCAAATTAGAGGTGGAAAAATTTAAAATAAGATTAATAAACAAGACCTTATTTCTGAATCAATTTTCCATCCGAATTGAAAAGAGAAGTAGTTTTAACTTTGTAGGTGATATTATAAGTCTTAATTCCATTCGAGTTAGTGAACTCATATATGTCAAGCACTTCATTTTCAGGAAATTGCTTATTTAAAGACGCCGTGATTTCTTTCGGTAGATAGTAAACCCCAAGACGCCTTTCTACCTTAATAAGTTTACCCGCCGGATCAATTATTGCAAAAGCAGGTTTTTCCAAAATTAAAATTGTAGCTTTATAATTTCCACCATCCATAGACCAGGTAACCGGAACAGCTTGTATTTGAGGCCACATAGCCATCAATCTGTTTTTAACTACTTCAGGAACAATAATATCACTCGTCTCCTGCGCAGATAAAGCAATTGAACCAAAAAATCCAAATGCAAGAATTAAAAAAATTATCTTTTTCATATTTTCATTTATTAAGTTATTAATCATTACTAAAAACAGAGACTGGCTCAAACTATCGAATAATAAATATCCGCATTATAAGAGCCAGTTTCCATAAGGTTAACCTCCGTTAAACTTTAGGTTATACCGTTAAATTTTACGTTTATTTTACCTATCTTCCAATTTTTTAGCGCTATAAACCTTTTTCCCTCCATATACAAGGCTCAAAGCTAAAAGCAACTCCAAGCCACCGCCAACAGGAGCAGTACCTACAGGGGTTTGTCCTCCACCAGGAGCAGCAGCCCCACCACTTCCAGGAGGATGAGGGGGTTCCTGAGCAAAGGATAACAATGGCATAGCACTTATAACTAGCAGAATGAAAAGCAATTTGATCTTTTTCATATTCTTGATTTTTTAATTTTTACTATAAAAGACTGTCCCTAAATAATTACCTTATGAAAACCTTCCCGTTTGCGCTATAGGAAGCTCCATTAACTTTTACCAGGTAATATCCAGAAGGAACATTCAGATTGATTTTATTCAGGCTATTAGCTTCTACAGCTTTACGTGCTATTTCGCTTCCCAGAAGATTGTAAACAACTATATCGCCTTTTACACCGGCAGGAATCTCAACATTAACAACTTTGCCAACAGAATAGATGTTCA
>JBMOGB010000318.1:0-4766 GCA_049318585.1 Bacteroidia bacterium
ATCGTCTGGCCTAACCATTAACGAAGTTTCGTATTTATTAGTATTTAAATTCATTATTTTATAAAAATTCGAATCTCGAAATTCTAAATTCGAAAAAAATCAAACTAACATCCTTATAACTTCTCAAGTAATTAATCATCTAATTAACCTATTAACCAATCAACTTTATTCCAATTACTTACATCCACAACTTTCATCGCCACAATTTTTCTTTTTTGATGATAGAACGAATTTATAAACCAAAAATAAAATGGCAGCTAAAAATAAAATTCCAACTATGATGTATTGAATCATGATTATAAGTTATGGGTAAATGGATTATGCTGTTTTTCGAAACCCACTGTGGTAGTTTCACCATGTCCACTGTATATGATGGTTTCGTTTGGCAAGGTAAATACTTTTATTTGAATACTTTGCAACAAGGTTTTTAAATTGCCTCCTGGCAAATCAGTTCTGCCAATTCCACTATTAAATATTACATCGCCACCAATTAAAAAATGTTGTTCTTTATTATAAAAAGCAATGCTTGCAACGGAATGTCCAGGAACAAATAAGCATGTTAGCTTTGAATTTCCAAATATAATTTCAGTGCTTTCATCAATAAAAATTAAGTTTTCGGGAATAATAATATCGGGCATACTAAACATGACCGTCCATCGTTTGGTATCGTTATAAGTTTTTAACTCTTCTTGATGTAAATATAATGGAATTTTATAGGTATTCATTACAAAATCATTTCCTAACACATGATCAATATGACAATGAGTATTCAATAATTTTACAACATTTAATTGATTTTGACGAATAAAAAGCGCTAATTCATTTTCTTCATGTTTGTACATGCAGCCAGGGTCTATAATAATTGCTTCTTTGGTTTCATCAAATAATACATAAGTATTTTCCTGAAATTCGTTGAAGGTAAATGGTTGAATGCTTATCATATTGAGAGATTAATATTTCCTGTTTTTCCAAATCATTTTTATGGGTAATGCATAAAAAACTGAAACAATAAAAGTGCTAATAAAAGTATAAATTTCAAATACTATTAAGTAAAAAACATTTGGAAGTTTTTTTAGTTTTATGGAAATAATTATTGATATAAAAAACTGTAAAAATATTTTGCAAATCCAAATGGTTATGGCATTTTTAAAATTATAAAAAAACAATAAAATAAGCATGGGGTAAAATAGGGCCATCAACATAAAAATAGCTTTCCACTTTAAGTTTAATCCCTGAGCTCCAATTAACCAACGTTTTCGTTGATGCAAAAAATTTATTAAAGAATACTGTGGTTTTGATTGATTTAAATTATCGTTTTCCAATAAATTTATTGATTCATAACCTTTATTTTTTATAGCTGTAAATAATGCTAAATCTTCCGTTACACTGAAGTCTAAATTTTGGAAACCACCAGTGGCAAAATATGCTTTTTTACTTACAGCCATATTATTGCCAACAGCAGTACTTTTTAATCCTAAATTATCAAATGCAATCAGCAATCCAGAAAAATACAACCAATCAATACTTTGCATATTTGCAAAAAACCCTTTTCCACTTACAATAGTTGTTCCTGACACAATTCCTGTTTTTGAGTTATTAAAATAAGGAACAATGCTTTTTACCCAATTAGCATTTACCTGAATATCAGCATCGGTAACAAAAATAATTTCATGGTTACTTTGTTCAAATAAGTGTGCTAAAACATTGGCTTTTGCTTTCGCATTTCCCATTTGATTTGGAATATTTATTAGTTTAAAATACGCTTTACCTTGAATAAATTCGGTAATTAATTGTTCGGTTTCATCGGTAGATTGATCGTTTCCAATTAATATTTCGATATTTTTTTTAGGATAATCCAATAATTCCAAAGATTTTAAACATTCAATAATATTGGCTTCTTCATTGCGAGCAGCAATTAAAATTGAAATATTTGGATACTGGTCATTTGTAATGAAAATGCACTTTTGTTTAGGGATGTTTAACAATGAAACCAAAAGAGTAAATTGCAAGCATACAAAGCAAAAAAGTAAGAAGGTTAGGGCTATTTCCACGACTTGCAAATAAAAATAAAAAATGTCTAAAATTTGCAATTTTTATAAACAACTAGAAACAAACTCAATAGAGTTTTATATTTACTAATTAAAACTTGCAAGCCTATTTAAAAATTATATTTTTGCAATCCTTTTAAATAAAATAGAAATAAAAAAGTTTATGAAGAAAATTGCAACATTCGCATTATCATTTTTAGTAATATCAATTACGAGTCAAACATTTGCTCAAAAAGGCAAAAAAAGTAACGCTACAGCTGTTAAAGTTATTCCTGCTGTTAAGTCAAATCCTGTAGTTTTTGTTTATGGAACCGATACCGTTTTCCAAAACGAATTTGAAAGATTACTTTTTAAAAATAAAACCAATAAGGATAAATTAACAGAAAAAGAAGTACGTGAGTATTTGGAACTTTATATTAATTTTAAACTGAAGGTGAAGGAAGCTAAAGCAATGAAATTGGATACAAATAACAATTTCAAAACGGAATTAGCAGGTTACAGAAAACAATTAGCAAATCCATACTTAACAGACAAAAAAGTAAGTGAAAAGTTAATGCAAGAAGCATATGAACGTATGAAAACTGAAATAAACGGTGGTCATATTTTATTATTTTGCAATGAAAATGCTAGTCCTGCCGATACTTTAACTGCTTATAACAAACTAATAGATTTAAGAAAACGTGCTTTGAAAGGTGAAAATTTTGATTCATTGGCTAGCAAATATTCTGAAGATCCTTCAGCAAAAAAACAAGGTTCAAAATTGGGATGGTTTACAGTATTCCAAATGGTTTATGCTTTTGAGAACAATGCTTATAAAACCGGTAAAAACGAAATTTCAATGCCTTTCAGAACTCAATTTGGTTACCATATTTTAAGAGTGAATGAAAAGCGTGAGGCAAGAGGTGAAGTTAAATTAGCACATATCATGATTAGAAATCAATATGAAGCGGCACCTGAACAAATTCAAGACGCTCAAAACAAAATTGACTCTATTTATGGTTTACTAATACATGGTGAAACTTTTGATGTAATGGCGGAAAAATATAGCCAAGACGAAGCAAGTAGTAAAAACAAAGGTGTGATGAATTGGATGGCTAGTTTAAGTGGTTATCCTGAAGAGTTTAAAGATATTGCTTTTTCTTTAAATTTAGGAGAAGTATCGAAACCATTTAAAACTAATTTCGGTTTTCACATTGTTAAATTAATTGAAAAACGTCCACTTGGAGAGTTTAAAGATATACAAGATGTAATTAAGCAAAAAACTAATAAAGATTCTCGTTCTGAAAGTTCAAAAGCTGCTGTAGTTACAAGGGTAAAAGCAGAAAACAATTACAAAGAAAACTCGGCTAATTTAAAAACATTTGCTAACACATTAGATTCGAGTTTTATAAACGCTGCTTGGACATATGATGAAGAAAAAATAAGTACCAATCCATTATTTTCAATAGGAACTGCTACTTATTCAGTTAAAGATTTTGCAAGTTATTTAAAAGCAAATCAACAACCTTTGGAAAAAGCATCTATTTTTATGGCAGTTCAAAATTCATTCCATAACTGGGCTAACGACAAATGTTTGGCATATGAAGAATCAATTTTAGGAAATAAATACGAAGATTTTAAAAACGTAATGCAAGAGTATAATGATGGTATATTATTGTTTGATTTAACAGATAAAAAAGTATGGAGTAAAGCAGTGAGTGATACAACTGGTTTAGAGAAATTTTATGAAATGAATAAAAGTAATTATAATTGGAAAGAAAGAGTTTCTTATGCTATTTATACTTGCTTAAATGAAAAAACCAAAGTTGAAGCAGTAAAAATGTTCAGTAAAGGAAAAAATCAGTCTGAAGTTTTTGAGAAATTAAACAAGAAAATTGCAGGAACTATTAGCAACAAAGAAATTAAAAGTGAACGCGCTGATGCGACTGCTGATAAGCTTTGGGACAAAAAAGGAATAGTTGATATTGCCAATGCGGAAGGTAGTTTCAAATTTTATATTGTAAACGGTGTAGTAAATAGTGAAACTAAAACGTTAAAAGAAGCCAAAGGAATGGCAACTAGCGAATATCAAAACCAATTAGAGAAAGATTGGATCAATGAATTGCGTAGCAAATACAATATTACTGTTAATGATGATGCTGTAAAAGGATTGTTTTAGTAATTAGATAATGAAAAATATACTTAAAGAGATTGCTTCATTTCAAGTTTTGAGATGAGGCAATCTCTTTAACATTTAAAATAAGTTTGTTTTTTGCTCAGCAAAAATTAAAATACCAGTTAAATAATAAATAAACGTGTATAAATCTATAAAATTATCAGTAATTTTTACTTCATTTATCTTGATAGTTTTCGGGATGGTAAATACTTGTATTGCCCAACCTGGTTCAGGCGAAACAATTGATGGAATAGTTGGAGTATTTGCCGACAAAATTATTTTACATTCAGAAATAGAATTTGAATACCAACAGTTTTTAAAAGAAAATCCAGATAAAAGAAATGACACCATTAGGTGTGATATTTTAAAACAAAAACTAACCGAAAAACTACTTTCAACCAAAGCAGAAATTGATAGTTTGCCTCTTTCGGATGAGAGAATAGATGGCGAATTAGAACAAAGAATTCAATATTTTGCACGTCAATTTGGAGGAGAAAAAGGATTAGAGGAGTTTTATGGTAAAAGTATTTTAGAAATAAAACAAAACTACCGCGATAAAATAA
>JBMOGB010000319.1:0-4761 GCA_049318585.1 Bacteroidia bacterium
ATGTAAACTTAGGTAATATTGCTCCAAACGATGTAATTCCAAGTGAAACTTTACGTATTGGTTTACGCAGCGATACTTTCAATTTCTTTTTAGGAAAAGGAACAAAATATACAACCAAGAAAAAATAATTTTTGAATTTTAAATTCGAAAAATAAAATCCGAAATTCGAATAAAAAAACCACATAGGAACAGAGAAAACATAGTGTAATGCTATGTTTTTTTTGTTTCTATGTGGTTCATATTTTAGATATAGACAAGGCATGCCTTGTCAATACAGGTTTGTTAACAAACTAAATTTACAATTTTTCCTTTTACAAAAATTACCTTTTTAGGTGCTTTGCCTTCCAACCATTTCTGTATAGCTTCGTGGGCTAAAACTGCTGCTTCAATTTCTTGGGCAGTTGCTTGCAAACTAAAAGTTAAATTCATGCGGTGTTTTCCGTTGATAGATATTGGGTAACTGAATTCGTCTTCTACCAAATATTCGGCATTAAACGTTGGGAAACTAGCCTTGGTTATGCTTGTTTTATTTCCTAATTGATGCCAAAGTTCTTCGGCTATATGTGGTGCATAAGGCGAAAGTACAATTAACAAATCTTGTAAAATAGCCTGTTTGTTACATTTCAAATCGGTAAGCTCATTTACACAAATCATAAAGTTGGAAACAGAAGTATTGAACGAAAAGTTCTCAATATCATCAGCTACTTTTTTAATGGTTTTGTGCAATGCTTTGAACTCTGCTTTGGTTGGTTCGTCTTGATTAACTATAAAAGTTCCTTCATTGTTATAAAACAAACGCCATAGTTTTTTCAAGAACCTATGAACACCTTCTATTCCGTTGGTATTCCAAGGTTTGCTTTGCTCCAACGGACCTAAAAACATTTCATACAAACGCAAAGTATCAGCACCATAATCCGCTACAATATCATCGGGATTAACAACATTGTACCAACGTTTTGACATCTTTTCAATTTCAAAACCACAAAGATATTTACCATCTTCTAAAAGAAATTGAGCGTTTTTAAAATCGTCTCTCCAATTTTTCAAAGATTCAACATTTAATTCATCATTTTTCACCATGTTTACATCTACATGTGTTCTAATAATAATGAAGCCATTTTGCTGATTTACATTTATTTTATCTGCAAAATCCGAACCTAGTTGAGCACGAATTAATTCATCTAACTCTAACCCAAGATATCCACCTTCTAATATTTTATCAGCAATGTTTTTAGAAATAAATAAAGTATTTGGGTTTTCAATTGCGTTACCTGAAAAATCTAAGAAACCAAGTCTATAAGCAATACTACTTCTTCCCGTTATCATCCCTTGATTAATCAACTTCTTAGCTGGTTCATCGCAAGGAATTAAGCCTAAATCGAATAAAAATTTACTCCAAAAACGCACGTATAATAAATGGCCTGTTGCATGTTCGCTACCTCCTAAATATAAGTCCACTTGTTGCCAATAATCAGCAGCTTGTTTGCTTACCATTTCGGTGGTATTTTTATTATCCATATAACGTAAAAAATACCAACTGCTTCCTGCCCAACCTGGCATGGTGGAAAGTTCATATTCATACTCGCCTTTGTATTTCCAATCTTTGGCTCTACCCAAAGGTGGTTCGCCAGTTGTGGTTGGTAAATAAGAATCAATTTTAGGTAATTCTAACGGCAATTCTTCGTTGCTTAACACATACGGAATATTGTTTTTATAATAAACCGGAATGGGTTCTCCCCAATAACGTTGGCGGCCAAAAATGGCATCACGCAAACGGAAATTGGTTTTACCTTTTCCTAATCCAAGAATTTCAATTTCTTCAATCGCTTTTTTGATGGCATCTTTTACTTGCAATCCATTTAAAAAATGCGAATTAAATAGCGTTCCTTCTTTGGCATCATAGGCCTCTTGTAGAGACGTTGCATGCAACGTCTTTTCATCGTTAGACGTTGCATACAGCGTCTCTACATTGTTAGGTTTTATTACTTGAATAATTGGCAAATCAAAATGTTTAGCAAAAGCAAAGTCACGGGTATCGTGAGCAGGCACCGCCATTACCGCACCTGTTCCATAACCAACCAACACATAATCGGCAACCCAAATAGGAATTTCATTTCCTGTAATTGGATGTATGGCATAAGCACCCGTAAATTCTCCTGAAATGCGTTTAACATCAGCTTGTCTATCTCGTTCACTGCGGTTCTTGGCCATTTCAACATAAGCCATTACATTGCTTTCATTGTCGGGCGAAACCAATTCAGCCAACATATCGTGCTCGGGAGCAATGGCCAAATAACTAATTCCAAAAATAGTATCAGGACGAGTAGTAAAAACTTCAATTTCCAAATTACTGTCTTGTACTTTAAAATTTAAACTAGCACCTTGCGATTTTCCAATCCAATTTCTTTGTGCTTCCTTCAAGCTTTCGGTCCAATCTAAGCCATCTAAATCTTTTAACAACCTGTCGGCATAAGCAGTAATGCGCATGCTCCATTGTTTCATTAATTTACGTTCTACTGGATGACCTCCACGCTCACTCACTCCATCTTTTATTTCATCGTTGCTTAGCACAGTTCCTAGCGCTGGACACCAGTTAACATAAGCTTCACTTAAGAAAGCAATTCTGAAACCAAGCAATATTTTTTGTTGTGTTTCTTCTTCAAATTCTTTCCATTCAGTGGCAGTAAATGCACCAAAATCTAGTTCAATTCCACCAGTTAAAATAGAATCATCCACGCCTTTAAAACCTTCGGTTTCAAAAATCGTAATCAGGGTTTCTATCTTTTCTGCTTTATCGTTTTTGGGGTTATACCACGAATTGAATAATTGAACAAAAATCCATTGGGTCCATTTATAATAATCAGGATTGGAAGTACGAACTTCTCTATCCCAATCAAAACAAAAACCTAGTTTGCCCAATTGTTCGCGGTAACGGTTTATGTTGTCTTCAGTAGTAATTGCAGGGTGTTGGCCAGTTTGAATGGCATATTGTTCGGCAGGTAAACCAAAGCTATCATAACCCATTGGATGCAAAACATTGAACCCTTTTAAAGTTTTATAACGCGCAAAAATATCACTTGCAATATATCCCAATGGATGACCAACATGTAATCCAGCACCGCTAGGATATGGGAACATATCTAATACATAAAACTTAGGTTTGTTGCTGTCTTCGCTTACTTTGTAAATATTGTTATCGGCCCAATATTTTTGCCAATTTTTTTCAATTTCTGTAAAATTATATTCTTTCATTTTTTTGTTTTTCTTTTTTTTAGTATTCTTTTCGACAAGCTCAAAGACCGGTGTTATAATACCATCGGTCACTGAGCTTGTCGAAGTGTTATTGTTCGTTTCGAAAAGCTCAACAGCCGAAGTTAAAACACCTTACGGTCACTGAGCTTGTCGAAGTGTTATTGTTCGTTTCCAAAAGCTCAACGACCGAAGTTACAACTATTCCGGTCAATGAGCCTGTCGAAGTGTTATTGTTCGTTTCAAAAAGCTCAACGACCGGTATTATAACATCTACTGGTTACTGAGCTTTTCGAAATATTACTGTTTATTTTGTGTGTAATTTTTAGACATTTCTGGTAATTTTTCAAACTCACCATTAATTAATGCTTCTTTCTTTTTTCTACTCCAACCTTGTATTTGTTTCTCTCTTTTAAATGCCTCATCAATTCTATCATATTCTTCAAAATAAACCAATTCTATAGGTAGATTTTTTTTCGTAAAATTAGCTCCTTCACCAGCATTATGTTGTTCAATTCTCAAATCCAAATTATTTGTACTACCCACGTAATACAATCCATTCGAACATTTTAAAATATACATATAACCTCTCATATTTTATTTCTCTATTGTAAACGTTTAGACAAGCTCAACGACCATTGGTAAGGGTCACTGAGCTTGTCGAAGTGTCATTATTCGTTTCGAAAAGCTCAACGACCGGTATTATAACATCTTTCGGTTACTGAGCTTGTCGAAGTGTTACTGTTTATTTTGTGTATAATTTTTAGACATTTCTGGTAATTTTTCAAACTCACCGTTAATTAATGCTTCTTTCTTTTTTCTACTCCAACCTTGTATTTGTTTTTCTCTAAAAAATGCTTCGTCAATTCTATCATATTCTTCAAAATAAACCAATTCAATAGGTAGATTTTTTTTCGTAAAATTTGCACCTTCACCTGCTTTATGTTGTTCAATTCTCAAATCCAAATTATTTGTACTACCAACATAATACAATCCATTCGAACATTTTAAAATATACATATAACCTTTCATATTTTATTTCTCTATTGTATACGTTTCGACAAGCTCAACGACCATTGGTAAGGGTCACTGAGCAACTGCCTTCGGTCACTGAGCTTGTCGAAGTGTCATTATACGTTTCGACAAGCTCAACGACCGGTATTCTGTTAATTGTGTCATCATATCCGGTCACTGAACTTGTCGAGGCAATCTCATTCGTTTCGACAAGCTCAAAGACTGGTGCATTTCTGTCGCCAAAAATAGAATTAACAACACCATAAACAAAACTGTGGATTGAATTTACTTGAACACTTCTATTTATCAATTATTTTTGCCCTGTTAAATACATAAAAAAATTGGCAACTCAATTACAAAAAGTTAAACGCAGAAAACGCATATCTTATTTATCATCAATCATTAGCATAGCTATGGTATTGGTAATGTTGGGTTTGTTTGGTTTGATTTATATTCAATCAAATCAGTTAAATAAAATTATCAAAGAAAATATTTTGA
>JBMOGB010000320.1:0-4730 GCA_049318585.1 Bacteroidia bacterium
TAATGATATTAATACTCTCAAGCGTTTTTAGCCTACTTTTTGTCTATTACCCCTCTTTTTATGCTTCTTAGCTTGACGCATATGCGATAGCTATCGGGACCGTTGCTATAAATTTTACGTTCCTCAGGAACTTTAATGATTATAACTGTTTACAAGAAAAAACTCAAAATTAAGATGACGCCTATGCGATAGCATTCGAGTGGACTAAATTATATGGGTATTTGGTATTATATCGTTTGAATTTGTTGAAAAAACAGGATTTTACTAAAAGCTGTTTCAAAATATATTTTCCTTAACTAAGCTAAATTGAATTAAAAATTTGCTTTAGTCATTTAAAATATTTTTTTCCAAAATATTTTCTTATTTATAAGACTATATTTAAAAGCAAAGTAAAAATTTGCACCATAAATATTTTGCAAACCAAAAGTTTCCCCAAACCTATCACTACCAATAGTTACATGTTTATACCTTATAGCCAAACCTAAGTTTATATCTTTGTACTCATTTAAAATAAAAGGCATACAAACAGTTAATTCTTCTGTTTCGTACCTAGGAATAATTGCTACAGAATTCATTCGAGATAATGAAGGCATGTTAGCTAAAGTAATCCTTTGCACAATTGTAGCATTTACAAAAAATATTGAATTGATGTTATAGTCGTACTGTAAGCTAACAGCACTTGGAAGTATTAACCAAAACTTTTTAAATGTTTGTGTATGTTCAGCACCAACATAACTTCTTAAAGTGGCATCAATAGCGGTTATATCATATATTACAATGGTATCAAATTTGCCCCAAACCAAACTTCCATTTATAATATTTGTGGCAAACGAATTTTTAAAATATTGAATTGCACCAATGTCTAAAAACGAAATTCCAGCTTTCCAATTATATGCTTTTGTATTGTTTCCATATTGGTATAAATTAGGGCAATATCGAGTACCAGGAACTGGGTTTTTTTGAATAGAATATCCTATGTCAAAACTTGCTCCTATACCTCTGAGCGCTATGTCTTTTGAAGATGTATTTTTAAGCTTATCGTTTGTAGCCGGGCCTGAATAGGCGTATGAAAAATTAGAGTTATCGAAAATTAATTGACTTCCAGTTTCATTTCTTCCATTAAAACCTTTGTCATAAGCATAACCACCCAATATTCCCAAAAGTGCTTTAACAGAAATACCTAACCTGTGGGTATAGTTCCTGTTATCATTAATTACTTGAGCATAACTAAGACCTATTTCCGACCAACTACCAATCGAAATCTTGGTGTTTTCCATTTTCATTTGTTGGAATTTTATTGGATTAAATGAAAGTCCTTCAAACACAGCTTGTGCTCCAAAAGAATTAATATTTGTGGCGCTTAAATGTGTTCTAAAACCAGTAGTTATTGCCATTGATTTTTTTCTGCTTAATGCAAATAAAATAGATGGCCCTAACACATTTACTCCACCAAAAACATATCCATTTGATTGAATATCGCTAAAAAGCAATAAGTTTCCTGGCTTTAAAGAATCAGGTTTATAATTATGATTTTTAAGTCTTAGCCTAGTGTAATTATTGTTAAAGGGCAACTTAGGAACAAAAGTTGCATTTGTAAAAAAATTATTATTATTTATAAATCCATCTGCTCCAACAATATTTAACTCGTAAGTAACAGGTTGAAAACAAATATTTGCTGGGTTTATTTGTAAATTATGCAACCCAGAATAATTTCCAGTTGTTAACCCAAACTGATTTTGAGCTTTAATATTTAACAAAAAAATACTACAAAATACTACAAAGAAATTGAGAGATAATAAATGAATTTTTATTTGTTTTCTGTTCATAATAAAGAAAACAATGTTACAAAAAAACTTCAACTATAAAAACAAAAATTTTAAACAGTTGTCAATTCACAAATTGAATTTAAACAGCTTAATTACGCCAATCAAATAAGTTATCAGTAAATTTACTTATTACCAAAAGCAGCTTTGCCTTCATCTAAAAACTTTACAAAAGCAGCTTCATCAGTATCGTAAAAACGAGGTGCATTTAATACTTTTTCATTGCCATCAATCAATACATATTGAGGCTGAGCAGAAAAATTATATTTTGAAATTTGTAAATCTTGATTCTGGCCACCAATAGTTTTCTTCACTTTCCCATCTCTAGGCGAAGTGTACCATTCGTTTTCTGGCAGTTCTAATCTTTCATCTGCATAAAGCGATACAATGATATAATCGTTTTGTAAGCGTTTTAGCACTTCGGGTTTAGCCCAAACATATTCTTCCATTTTACGACAGTTTACACAAGCATGGCCTGTAAAATCAACGAATAAAGGTTTGCCAGTAGCTTTAGATGCCGCCAATGCTTCTTTGTAATCAAAATAACCTGTTAAACCATGTGGTAAATGTAGGAAATCGGAATGTTTGGCTTTTACAGTTACGTTAGTTGACGGTTGAATGGTTGTGTGGCTATTTTCGGCACCTAATATAAAATCTTGCGTTTGCATTGGTGGTAACAAACCTGAAAGTGCTTTTAAAGGTGCGCCAAATAAACCCGGAATCATGTAAACGCCAAAGCAAAACGAGATTACAGCTAAACCAAAACGAGGAACTCCCACATAAGGCATATCGCTATCGTGGCTAAATTTAAGTTTTCCTAACAAATACATTCCTAATAAAAAAGCAATGACAATCCAAATAGTTAAATAAATTTCTCTGTCTAATATTCCCCAATGGTAAACCACATCGGCAGTAGAAAGGAATTTAAAAGCAAAAGCAATTTCTATAAATCCTAACACTACCTTTACCGAATTAAGCCAACCACCACTTTTTGGTAAGTTTTGTAACCAACTAGGAAATATAGCAAACATGGTAAATGGCAGTGCCAAGCCAAAGCCAAACGAAGCCATGCCTAATAATGGTTTTATGAACTTCCCTCCTACTGCTTCTATTAATAAACTTCCAACAACAGGGCCTGTACAACTAAACGAAACCAAGGTTAAAGTAAACGCCATAAAGAAAATTCCTGCAAAATTCCCCATGCTACTTTTAGAATCTATTTTATTTACAAAAGCATGTGGCAATGTAATTTCGAACATACCTAAAAACGATGCTGCAAATACTAAAAATATGATAAAGAACAATACATTTGGTAACCAATGCGTGCTTAACCAATTTCCAAAATCTGGTCCTAAACCAAAAAATGCAAATACCAATCCTAGCGAAGCATATATACCAATAATAGATATTCCAAAAGTTAAAGCCCTGGTTATTCCTTCGGCTCTTGTGCTACTTTTTTTAGTAAAAAAACTAACTGTCATGGGTAACATTGGAAATACACAAGGAGTTGCCACTGCAATTAATCCGCCCAAAAAAGCCAAAATCAAAAAACTTAAAAAACTTTCAGTTGCTGGTTTTTCAATAGGAGTTATTGATGTTACAGCTGCTTGTTTTGAAGTATCTTTTTTTGTTTCAACAACAGTTGTATTTGTGGTATTTTCAGGTGAAGAAATTACATTATCATTACTATTTACTGCTGTAGTAGTTTCAACCGAAGTTTCGTTTAAAGCAGTAATTACTTTTAAATTCTTCAATTCATATTCTTGTTCATAAGGAGGCATGCACATACCAGTAACTTCTGAACATTCTTGAAAATAAATGGCTACTTTTATTTTAGGATTTACCGAAAGTATTTTTACTTTTTGAATAAACTTAGCAGTGCCTTTCATGGTACTAACTGTGCCCGGCCAAACTTCTTCGTAATGTTTATGGCTTCCAATTGGTATAGTTTTGCCCACTAATTGATACGATTTATCCTTAGCCCAAGTAAATTCGGCAGTAATAGGCCCTAAATTTGGATCCATATCGTTACTATACATGTACCAGTCTTTTTCTATTACACTGGTTAAAACTACGTCTATTATATCGCTAACTTTAGCTTCTTTTTTGCTGCTATTTATTTTCCAAGTAGGAACATTTTTTAGTTGAGCATATAAATTAGAAAAAGTAAAACTAAAAAAGATAGTTACTAAAAAAATAAATTTATTCTTGTTTTTGTTCATCATTGAATAATATTAGTGTGCTTGGCAAATGTATAAGTATTTACCAAAAAGTAATGTATCAATTATTACTTAAAATGTAATGGCTATTACAATTCACAAAAAAAACCCTGATTTTCAATTGAAAATCAGGGTTTTAAATACTAATAATTTTTTATTTTTGAGGAGCTACTTGTCTTGGAGGAGCAACTGGTGCATCAACTAAACCCAATTTCTTTTTAACAGTAGGAGTAATATTATCGCCTTCTGGTTTGTATAACATTCCTGCTGAATTAGCATCAAAAATGTATGAATAACCAGCTTCTTTAGCTACTTGTGCAATGGCATTTTTTGCTTTTTCAACAATTGGTTTTAACAAATCAGCTTCTTTTTTTCTGCTTTCTTCTTGAGCCGATTGTTGAAACTCTTGAATACGTTCTTGTAACTGGCGTAATTCTTTTTCTTTAAACTCACGCATGGTAGCGGTAGTTGTGTTTGCCGATTTGTCAAAATCTTCGTATTTAGTTTTAAATTCTGCTTGTAATTTACCTAAATCTTCTTCTAATTGTTTTTGGTATTTTTCCATATCAGTATTGGCTTTTTTGTACTCGGGCATTGCCACCATTACTTCTTGTAAATCTACGTAACCTAATTTTTGAGCATTTGCTACAAATACTCCACCGCAAAGCGCAAATACCATTGCCAATGC
>JBMOGB010000321.1:0-4724 GCA_049318585.1 Bacteroidia bacterium
TGAATATCTTCCACCGCAATGGGGTCAATTCCTGCAAAAGGTTCATCTAATAAAATAAACTTTGGGTTTACCGCCAATGCTCGGGCTATTTCAGTTCTACGTCTTTCGCCACCACTCAACACATTTCCCATGCTTTTACGCACTTTGTGCAAAGTAAATTCATCAATCAATGATTCTAATTTATCGCGTTGTTCTTCCTTACTCATGGGCGTAAGTTCCATTACTGCTTTTATATTATCTTCCACACTTAAAGTCCTGAAAATACTGGCTTCTTGCGGTAAATATCCTAAACCTTTTTGCGCCCTTTTGTACATAGGCATGGCGGTTAAATCTTCACCATCTAATGTAACAGTTCCTTCATCTGGTTTTATTAACCCAACTGTCATGTAAAAAGTTGTGGTTTTACCTGCTCCGTTTGGCCCAAGTAATCCAACACATTCGCCTTGTTCTACTTCAATTGACACATGGTCAACAACGGTTCTTTTCTTATATCTTTTTACTAAATTATGGCTTTCTAATTTCATGATTTTGTACTTAATAGTAGCGGAAATTTGTTTGCAATTATAATGCCATTATTGCTATTTTTTATTATACAATAAACCAAATTAGGTTTTTAAATTTCCAGCTGTTTCTTTTTGCTTGTTACGGTATTGAATTTAGCTAAAAAATGGAAAAAATGCAAAAAAACAGATAAATTATAATTCTGGAAAACGAATTGCAAAGCAAACAAAATTGAAATCTATTTTACATTAGCTACTAAAATTGAAGATATATATTGGAATTTATTGATATATTTGAACAAAAAAACGTAGATTTAGACAGCTTCTTAGCGTCATTGAAAGAACAAACAATAAATTATATACATAATGAAAAAATTAATACTAATAGGTTTTTGTGTTTGTGGATTAGGTATTCAAGTAGCCATAACTCAAACTATAAATACTCATCCAGAAAATTTTAGTAATGTAAGCAACCTAAATTCTATCAAAACAGTAGGGGCAAAGACCTCAAAAATAGATAGTATTATTAATTTCGGAAAAAACTTTCTTCATAAACCATATAGATATAAAGGAGCATCATCATGGGCAATGGATTGTGGTGGATATATTGCCTATATTTTTTCAGGATTTGGTTATCATTTACCACATTCTTCCATTTCTATTGAATCAATTGTAGAAAATATTGATAAAAAAGAAATAAAAAAAGGTGACTTACTTTTTTTTAAAGGTAGAAATTTAAAAAGTAATTCCATTGGTCATGTTTCCTTAGTGATAGAAGCAAAAAAAGGTAGCATTAAAATGATGCATAGTTGTAGTAGAGGAATTATTATTGAAGACTATAAAAAAAAAGAGTATTACAAAAAGCGTTTTATTAAAGCTGGTAGATTGCCTTTAGTAATTGAAACCAAATTGTTTGACAATTTGAAAAAAGTACAAAATGTGCAAGAAGTACCCATTCCAAATAGTAAGTTATCAACTACAAACCTTTCAAATCAAGAAGATTCAATATCAATAATTGGTGTTGGTGATATGATGTTAGGTACTAATTTTCCTTCAATAGCTTATTTGCCTCCAGCAGATGATGAAAAAAATATTTTAACACCTGTAAAACACATTATAGAAAAAGCAGACATTGCTTTTGGAAACCTTGAAGGTGTTATTTTATCGGAAGGAGGAACGGTTAAAACCTGTTCAAATCCTGATGTGTGCTATGCGTTTAGAATGCCCAATCATTATGTGAATTATTTTAAAGAGGCTGGGTTTGATATACTAAGTATAGCCAATAATCATGTAGGCGATTTTGGAGAAATTGGGAGAGAAAACACTGTAAAATTACTAGAAGAGGCTGAAATAAAGTTTGCAGGCTTAACAAAATACCCGTTTACAACTTTTGAAAAAAACGGAATAAAATATGGCTTTTGTGCTTTTGCTCCTAACAGTGGTACCATTAATATAAATGACACCAAAAATGCTACATCTATTGTTCAACATCTTGATTCTATTTGCGATATTGTTATAGTTTCATTCCATGGTGGAGCCGAAGGTTCTACTCGTAGTCACATTACTCGTGCTGATGAAATATTTCTTGGAGAAAATCGTGGTAATCCATATAAATTTGCTAGAGTAGTTATAGATGCTGGAGCTGATGTAGTGTTTGGCCATGGTCCTCATGTAACACGAGCAATAGATATTTATAAAGGAAGGTTTATTGCTTATAGTATGGGTAATTTTGCAACTTATGGACGATTTAATCTTAAAGGTTTATCTGGTATAGCGCCAATTATTAAATTAGTTGTAAATAATAAAGGGGAATTCCTATCTGGCAATATATATTCTACTAAACAATTAGGTGAGGGTGGCCCAATTATAGATAATGATCAAATGGCTTTGAAAGAAATAATCAATCTCACTCAATCTGATGTTCCTGAATCTCCAATAATTATAAAGTCAAATGGTTCTATTTATAAAAAGTAATTTTGTAAATGTCCAATCATCTTATATCAAAATGTAAGGATAAACATTCCATTTTTTAGAAAGGTACTACTGTTTTTTACAAATCAAAAAGTGTTTAACCCAGAATACGCTTTAGGACTTCGTTATGAGAGTTAAATATACAATAAATCAGTTCCTTAAATTTAAAAATCATAGCATCGCTACGTTTTTTTAATTTAAGGAAACACTGATTTGAAGTAGATTTGGCTCATAATATATTTTCTAATGCGTATTTTGGGTTTAATGAACCATATTATCGGAATTCGAAAGTTTAGACTTGGCACAATAACAACTGTAATAATGTTTGCATAGTATCTATGGTTGTTTTTGCTTTTTTTAATCCAATTGGATCGTTGGAAGTTTTTTCAAATAAACAAAATTATCTGCTACTTAATTTTTTTGAATATTTATATTAGTGAATTTTTTCATTTTGTCGGTGTATTTAGTAATTGATTTTGGCAAATTAAAGTGAAAACCCAAATAAGCCGAAGCATTTCCAACACTGTAACTTACGTGTTCATTTTTTCCTAAAGGTAAGTTGTATACATCCATTACACCATTAAATCCATAAAAAAACCTTTTTGAATTATACCCTAAACCAACTCTAGCCATTGCCCTTGGAATAAATTCAAACTGTTTGAAAGTTTCATTCCGATTGTCTTTTAACTCACTGATATAATATTGCTGCTGAAAATTAATTCCACCATATAATGAAAGTGTTAAAAACCAATTTTTAAATGCCACAAAAGTATGTCCGTAACCAGGCATAATACTTAAATTATAAAAATCACCTCTCTTAATTTTAGCTTCAGTACTGAATTTCATAAAATCTATTCCTTTTGAAACAATAGAAGAGTCGGCACTAATGTTGAAATAATTCAATGATGCATTTATCATAAAACTTCCAGCACTGTGTTTTTGAATTTCGTTTTGTATAAAAGTACTTCGGTACGAATAACGTTTGTGGTTAAATATATAGTAAAAATTGGTCCCAATTGTCAATGTATTCAAGTCTTCACGAATATAATGCCTAAGCGGGTAACTACTTAAAACCTCTTTGGTATTGTCTAAATAAAACCCTGAATAATCTAAATAATAAACATCAAAACCAAGTTTTTTACCATAACTATTTATCTTAAAATTGGTGTAAGTAGTAGTTCCTTTAAAATGTTCTTGTAAATTTTTGGGCGCATATCCAAATGCAATTCCTAGCCAATTTAGCCTAACACTTAAACCAATTACACCATAATCGTTTGGCGAATAGTTTAGTTTAATACCTTTATTTCCCGATAAGCTAAAATCACTTTTATTATTTAAAAAAAACAAACTAACATTCAGTTTTTCCGAAATGTCTTCCACAAAATATTCTCTAGAAAGTTGCTTTCGTTTCAAGGAATCTTGGGCTTGTAAATTATAAATAGCCACTATAAAAAAGATTGTTAAGTATATTGTTTTTTTCAAGTTGAGTTATGAGTTGTAAAATGATAAAAAGTTTAAACCAACATTTGCATAAAAATTTTAGTTTCGCAACATGATAAAACAATTCGCTTTAATTGCAATAATAACAATTCTTTTTACAGCTTGTAACTCTAAACAAAAAGTAGATACTATTTGTTTTAATGGCCATGTTATTTCAGTTGATTCAAACAACAGTGAACATGAAGCATTTGCAATTAAAGACGGAAAATTTTTGGCAGTTGGAAGCAATTCATTTATCAATGAAAACTTTGAATCTTCACAAAAAATTGACCTTCAAAAACAGTTTGTTTACCCGGGTTTAATTGATGCACACAGTCATTTTTATGGCTTAGGAAATTTTTTGAAAATGGTAGATTTAACAGGCGCAAAAAGTTGGAAAGAATGCATAGAGCGTTGCAATAAATTTTATGCTTTACACAAACCAACTGTACTTTTAGGAAGAGGTTGGGATCAGAATTTATGGGTTGATAAAAAATTTCCAACTAATGAAAAATTGAATGAATTGTTTGGCAATATTCCAGTGATGCTAAAACGGGTAGATGGACATGCTGCCATTGTAAATGATATGGTTTTGAATATGGCAAAAATCAATGAAACCACTGTGGTTAATGGCGGTTTGATGCTTACCAGCAATAAAAAACCAACAGGAGTTTTGATTGACAATGCGGTTGATTTAGTAGAAGCTGTTTTGCCTTCCATTACTTTAAACGATAAAATAAATGCATTGAAAATTGCAGAGCAACATTGTTTTGA
>JBMOGB010000322.1:0-4674 GCA_049318585.1 Bacteroidia bacterium
TGACCTGAATTTAAAAGTCAAACTAAGTCATGTCGAGCGAAGTCGAGACATTCATCCCGTTTTCGACTTCGCTCAAACTGACCTGAATTTAAAAGTCAAACTAAGTCATGTCGAGCGAAGTCGAGACATTCATGCCGTTTTCGACTTCGCTCGAACTGACCCGAACACTTCTCTCGAACTGACCAGTTGACTACCCTCTAACTAACTAAATTTGCTTGCGATTTATGTTTTACCATCTGGCTAGCTAAACTTGTTGGCAAAAAAATATGCATATTATCAATTAATTATACTTCACAGAAGTAAATCAAAAATCGGATTTTTATTATATAATTGCATCAGTAAATTTTAAAACAATAACAATATGAAAATAATAGTTCCAATGGCAGGTATGGGTAAGCGCATGAGACCTCATACACTTACTACTCCAAAACCTTTAGTGCCTGTGGCTGGTAAGCCAATTGTTCAAAAACTGATTGAAGATTTAGAAAAAGTTTGTGGTAAAGGAATAGAAGAAGTTGCTTTTATTATAGGACCAAGTTTTGGCAAAGCAGTTGAAAAAGATTTGATAGCTGTAGCCGAAAAATTAGGCGCAAAAGGTAGTATTTATTACCAACACGAAGCATTAGGAACTGCTCATGCCATTATGTGTGCCAAGGAAAGTTTGGATGGAAATGTATTGGTGGTTTTTGCCGATACTTTATTCAAAGCTGATTTTGTGTTAGACAGAAGCAAAGAAGGAATTATTTGGGTTCAAAAAGTAGAAGATCCAAAACCGTTTGGAGTGGTAAAAGTAAATGCAAATAATGTAATTACTGATTTTGTTGAAAAGCCTGAAACTTTTGTTTCCGACCTTGCCATTATTGGAATTTATTACTTTAAAGATGGTGCTTATTTGCGCTCTGAACTACAATATTTATTAGATAATAATATTACTGATAAAGGCGAATACCAATTAACGAATGCTTTGGAAAACATGAAAGCAAAAGGCACTCAATTTGAACCAGGAAAAGTTACTGAATGGTTAGATTGTGGTAACAAAAACTCAACTGTTTTTACCAATGGCCGCATACTTTCATACATGCACGATGACAAAGAAAACATGGTGCACGAATCGGTACAAATGGAAGGATCAGTTATTATTCAACCAAGTTATATTGGCAAAAATGTAAAACTGAACCGCAGCGTGGTTGGCCCTTATGCCAGCATTGGCGATGGTTGTACTGTTCAAAACTCTGTGGTGAGTAATTGCATTGTTCAAACAAATACTAAGTTGGTAAATGCAGTAATTGACAATGCCATGATTGGAAACAGTGTAGAATACCATGGCGAAGCAAAAGACCTTAGCATTGGGGATTTTACAACAGTGTTGTAGTTGTCTCACGCCTTGCGTGATTTAGTTGTCAGTTGATAGCAATTTATAATAAAAAAGCTGCTCCAAAAGTTTTGGAGCAGCTTTTTTATTTTATGGCATTTAACTTTTGTTGTTTTGTCCACACTATAAGAGCGAACCAGCGTTGCGGGTTTGCACGTGGACTGGCTAAGGCAGCTTTTTTTGTGTTTTATTATCTACTAAATATTAAGCAACTTCTTTCTTACTCTTTGACTTAACTAGTTTTTGATTAGAAGGTTTTGTAATTGGTGTTCTCTTTCCTGTTGCCTTGTAAAATGCAATTACTTCACTAATTTTTTTTCTATCTTTCTCTGTTAATGGTGTTGGATCAACCACGAAATCGATACCAACTGGTTCTTTTATGTATCCCATTGTTTTTATAATTTAAGTTGGAAAATATTTTCTAATAAGTTTCAAAGCTTCTTGGGGGAAAATGACCATTTTATTTCCTCCAATATGAGTTGCTCCCAAAGTCTTTTCATAATGTTCAACTAACTTTGTCTTGGAAGTAAATGAAACAAAACCTTGATAACCCTTGTCCCAAGAGGTCTTACAAGTAAATGCAAACAAGTTACCTGGAACACCTTCATAAAGTTTCGTTTTACCTAAATTAAATGGTGAACTTTCAATGAGGTGTAAATAAAAATGGTCGTTATAGTCGCTTATACTTAAAAGTCCTTGAACTATTTCAGGATTGTTACGAATAGTAAGCTTGAAAACTTGTCGGTCAGTGAGTTTAAATTCGTTTGCCCAATTAAAAAGCCAACCATTTTTCTTTAAACCATTCTTCAAATCACTTTTTGTTATCAGATGAACGTCTGTTGGAAAACTATCACCTGAAATAGTATTGACTATGCTGTTTGTCAACTTGTCTATTTCTATTCCTAAATGATATTTTGTTTGTTTTGCCATAGGTCAAAGATACAAAAAATAGTCCTAAAATATTAGAGAAAAGTATTGTTTTTGAGTCTGATTGTGATTATACAACAGTGCTGTAATTGTCAGTTGATAGTTGTAGTTGATAGCAATTTATAATATAAAAGCTGCTCCAAAAGTTTTGGAGCAGCTTTTTTTGTTTTGTGGCTTTTAGCTTTTTGGGGTTTGTCCAAGCCAAAGGCGTGAACCAGCGTTGCAGGTTTTTAAGCGGACTAGCAATATTTTTAGGTTATGTTATAAGTTGTGCTCCTAAACAATTTTATGTTACTTATTCCACTTTTTTCTAGTAAAATATATATAGATTGGAGAAGTTAGTTTTAATTTCCATTTGATATGATAAACTAACACGTCAAAAGGTTTTAAAGGATTAGTCGATGATTCTTTCAATACTTCCTGTAACATTATTACTTCGAAGTCACCATTTTTGGCTTTAGCATTAAATCTAGTAATGTTCTTTGTCTTGCTTGAATAGTACTTTTTAAAGAACATAAAGCTAAGGTCGAAATTATTTAGTTTATTATAAAACTGGTCAAGGTCTGATTCACTAATATTTATTTTATGTGTCGATTTGTTTATTACTGTAACATATTTAGCTGTTTCGCCCAAAAATGGATGCTTTTCTATTTCATCAGCTGTTAGCTTTTTTGCTTGATTATGCTCTCTAGGTAATTTGTCTCTAAAGTCTTTGATTAATTGATAGTACGCCAAATGTTTATCATAAATGGGTTTCATTCCAAGTGTAAATATAAAGGTCAATATTTTAGTAGCGATTTCTGTCATTAATTACATTTCTTTATTGGCACATTACTTATAACATTTTCAAGCTTGGAGAAGGTAGCGATTTTCACCACAAATGTTGATGCGGAGCACTAAACCGCACCTATTGCAATTGTGCTTTTATGCAACATTTTTTTTAGTCTTCAATGATAAGTCCATTTTCCGAGTCAAATTGTTTTCTTTCTGGCTCTGTCATGCTTTTTCGTAATAGTCGAATTGTAAAACCTCCCTTTAATTTTTGATTGTCAATATACATCCAATCGCTAATATTATCATTCACAATTTGAATTGTATCTCCAATCTGCACATCTGTTGTTGATTCTGGCAAATTGTCTACAACACCAAAATATTTACTATCACTAAACCAAATATTGCTTACCCAAATATGCTCTCCTCCTTTCGGAGTTATAAAACGTGTTTTTATTGCAAAGTATTTAAAGTCCTTATTTCCGCTTTTTAAAGCCTCGTTAAATCTGTCAAGTGTTTGGTTGGCAGTTTTAATAGCATCATTCATTTCAGCATCATTGTCTGTGACGCTATAAATGGTCGGCTCACCTTCTCGTTCGGTTTTAGCTGTCTGATTATTATTACAACTTACCATTCCCAGTATAATCAATATCTTCAGTATGTCTAGTTTCATAAATGTGTCGTCTTTAAAATGTAATATGTTATAAATATACGCTTAGCAGGGCTTCGTGTTATTATTAACTAAAATTTCAACTTTTTCGGATTTTGGCGATTGTCATATATTCTCAAAATCTCTATTCTTTCTTTATTTTCCCTGTAGTACAATGAATTCTGTTTTGTTAGTACACATTTTCTAACTTTTAGTTTTTTGTTAATAATTGGATACATCTTTGGCTGATTTTCAATTTGAGCAATTAAGCTGTCAACTATATTTACATAATCAAGTATTATCTCATTACTCCAATTTTCAAGAAGGTATTCAATTATTCCTTCTAAATCTGACTCAGCTAATGGAGACCAAATAATAATTCTAGACATTTGTAAATCTCTTTCTAACTTTTTCCATCACCCTTTCATGTTGGATTCCTTTACCACTATCCAGTTGTTTAATACTTTCAATAATACCTTCTTTCTCAATAATTGATAAATTCTCCCAATCAGCTATTCCATATTGTCCATGTACCAAATTGGTTACAATACCTGACAATTCGTTTAGCTGACTTTTGTCCAGTAAGTCTAACTGTCTAAAAATTTGTAATTTTAATTCTGAGGTATTCATACTTTCTTTTTTTGTCAAATTTAATTCAGTTGGAGGTTTTTTCCAACCTTAACTTATAAAAACCCCCTAATTTTATCAGGCATATCAACCCATTTTGGGCAGATATCCGCAACTCAGTGGCATTTTTTATGTTACAATTATAAGATATTCTTTTAATTATAGGCGAGGGCAACTGAAACTCAATTTTTATCTTTCGGAATGAATCTTTCGTAAAAGTTACCTGTTCCCTTAGCATCAAGCCTTCCAACAACTACTTCAATTGAACTTTTAGACAATTCAATTCCTGGTCTTAAATGATAATGTTCCCTTGCTCCAGTTGGTAAGT
>JBMOGB010000323.1:0-4654 GCA_049318585.1 Bacteroidia bacterium
TAACTGGTTCAATTACTTTAACTGGTTCAATTACTTTAACTGGTTCAATTACTTTTGGTACATCAATTACTTTTGGTACATCTACTACAATTGGTTTACTTATTACAGGAATTTTATCAATAGCTACTTCACTAGTATTTTTTGGATATATATAATTAGCGTAACTCCAATCAACTAATTCTCTGTTTTTGTTAGTTTTGAATTTATAAGAAATACCTGCATTAATATATAAATGGCTATTTAAATCTGTCTTAGATCCTGCACCATCAATCCAATATGATTGATTGTAATTGTAATCAACACCACCTAATAAATCCCAAGTGGCACTTAAGTGTTTTCTAGCTTGCAAACCTAAAACTATGTTATTAGTTCCTTTGTTATATGTTAAATTATCTTTTAAATCATCAGCATATACAATATCTGTCGAGTAAAACAAATACCCACCACCTATGACAGCATAATAATTCCAACTATTTAAATTTTCTGGTTCTTGAAGTAATATTGGTTCAGAAAATATTCTTCTTAAATTAAGCAAACCTCTTACTGTAACTTGACTCATGGTTGTACTAAAACTTTTAAAATTAGTTGGTTCCGATCTAATCCCAACAACTACATTACCAGTAGATTGCTCGCCAGCTAAAAATCCATAATTATAAGCAGCTTGTAAAGAAACAAATTTATTAATAGAGTATCTAACTCCTAATCCACCCATACCAGTAGGTGTGTAACCTATAGGAGTAAATAAATATGGCAAACCTACATTTAAGTCTGCGCTCCAACGAGCGTAATCTTTACCTAAAGGCTGTTTGCTGTTAGATTTTACCTCTTCAGCTACATTTTTAGATTCCCAATCGGCTAAATTTTTACTTGCTTTTGCTCCAAACTTATACGAAACACCAAAACTGGTATTTAAATATGTGTCCAATGTTTTATCGGCATAAGCACCATCCATCCAATAAGATTGAACATGGTTATATTCACTTGATAAATTTAAATCAAAAGCGGGATTTAAATAATAACGAACACCTAAACCCAGTTGTAAAATTTGCATAGGTCTTGAACCATATTCATTTGATGCAGATGTTGAACCATTAATTAAAGTTGAACTTAATTTCCAATATTGAAAACTGCCACCTAAAGTAGCATAAGGGTTAAACTTTGTATTTGTTAATCCAAAAAGATTACTCATATTGAATTGAACATTTCCTCCTAAATCATAGAATGAGTTTTTATAACTAGCTACATCACTGGCTGATATACCTGTTGTAGAAACAACACCTGCTGGATTTCCGGTTTTAGCTTGGAAAGTTTTAGCGGCAAATCTTGCCGCAATAGACCAATTTTTATGTAGTGAATATCTTAATCCTGCTTGATAAATTCCTGTAATATCAGGACTTATTGAGAAAAAAGTTACAGGTATTCCTAATGATAAATCGGCACTGAGCTTAGTAGTGCTTTGAGCATTTGTGTTTTGTAACAACACAATTGTCAAAACTAAAAAAGTAATTTGTTTTAAAAAATTTTTCATAATATTATTGTATCAAATATAAATTCTGATATTTTTGGTCGGTTGCAAACTTATACATAATTTTGGAAATTAAAACAACAACTATATTAATAAATCGTTATTCACATCTAAATCATAATTTTACTGAAAATGCATGATTTAGTATTAAAAGAAAAATACAGTAAATGCCATTCAATTTAAATAGTAAAAACAGCAATACAAGTAGTGTTTATGTGGTTTTAGACAATGTAAGAAGCGCTCAAAATGTAGGCTCTTTTTTCAGAACTTGCGATTCTTTAAATGTGGAAAAAATTTTTTTATGTGGAATAACTTCGGTACCACCTAATAAAGAAATACTAAAAACTGCTTTAGGTGCCACAGAATCAGTGAAATGGGAATATTTTGAAAATACAATTCATTGTATTGAACATTTAAAAAGTAAAGATTATGTAATTATTTGTATAGAACAAACTGAAAAAAGTATGATGCTAAACAAATATGAATTCGATTTGGACAAAAATACATGTTTGGTTTTTGGAAATGAGATAGAAGGTGTAAGCAATGATGTTATTGAAATGGCTGATGTGTGCATTGAAATACCTCAACTTGGAACCAAACATTCGTTAAATGTTTCGGTTGCTGGTGGAATTGTAATTTGGGATTTATTAAGTAAAAAACTAAATAGTTAAACTTAATTTTTCCAATTTCTAAAAACAATTTCTTTAAATTTATTCTCACTATTTAAATTTAAGTGCATAATATTGCAATCAAAAAAAATGACAAAACAAGCAATCAAAAGTGGAGTTAAGTATAAAATAAAAAAACTAATCAACTTTTTTCTAAAAGGTTTATTGGTATGTCTTCCTATATTACTCACTTATTACGTAGTGTCAAGTGTAGTTATATCTGTTGATAAAATTTTACCTATTAATATTCCTGGAATTGGATTTTTAGTAGTAATAGTTGGAGTTACTTTAATTGGTTGGGTGGGTTCAAGCATTATTTCAAAACCAGTTTTCAACTTAATAGATGATTTTTTATCGAGCCTTCCATTTATAAAAATAATTTACACTTCTGTAAAAGATTTGATGGAAGCTTTTGTTGGTGAAAAGAAAAAGTTTTCAAAACCTGTAATTGTCGAATTTACAGAAGGTGTTTATAAGCCTGGTTTTATTACTCAAGATGATTTGTTTGAAATAAACTTACCAGGATTAGTTGGCGTTTATTTTCCTCATTCGTATGCTTTTAGTGGAAACTTATTTTTTATTGATAAAGCTAAAATCAAACTATACGAAGGAAACCCAACTGATTTTATGAAATTTATAGTAAGTGGCGGAGTTACCGAAATTGGAAACTAAATCTATTTTCTATACAATTTATGATTTTTTGAAGCTAATTCGCTACAAAAACATACTAATAATTTCAAGTACACAGGTTCTAAGTTATTTTTTTTTATCTCCTTCTATTGGAATAAATGATGTTTTGTCGAATAGATTTTTACTATTAATTAGTGCTACATTTTTATCGGCTGCTGCTGGCTATATAATTAACGATTATATGGATGTAAAACTGGATATGGTTAATAAACCTAAAGCAGTAATTATTGGCAAAAGCATTAGTAGGCGTTGGGCAATTTTACTACATTCTAGTTTTAATATTTTAGCCATATATTTAGCTTGGCAAATTTCATATAAAGTTGCAGGGTTAGTTTTCACTTGCTCACTTTTACTTTGGATGTACTCACAATACTTTAAAAAAAGCTACTTATTAGGGAATTTTCTAGTTGCCTTAATGACAGCTTCTACTATTTTTATACTAATTCCTTTTGATGAAAACACCAATGTTTTAGCTTGTATAGCATATTCTGTATTTGCATTTTTTAGTAATTTAATTCGAGAAATAATCAAAGACACCGAAGATATGCGTGGTGACTCAAAGTTTAACGCCAATACATTGCCTATAAAACTTGGTATTAGAAAAACAAAAAACATCCTTTTATACTTACAAATAATATTTATTGTGTCTTGCATTTTTTTAATATACCTATTCCCTATTATAAGTAATACTAACCTTTTATATTTTGTTTGGTTTAGTTCATTTATAGTATTTCTAGTTATAATTCCATCATTTTATTCGTTATATTTAATTTGGAATGCCGACACTAAAAAACATTTTACTAAACTCAGTTTTCTATCAAAACTTATAATGATTTTTGGTGTTATAAGTATGGTTTTTTGGAGGATTTTATAATACCAAATCATTAACAAATTTGATTCTAATCAGCGATATTATAAAACTTGTATCTTGTTTATTTTTTTTCTAAATCTATTTTTGCAACCTAATTTTTTAAATAAATGCCTATCTTAATTTTCTTTCTTGGTCATTGGTATCTTTCTTTGTTTTCTCAAACATTTTATTTGCATAGATATGCAGCTCATAAAATGTTTACTATGAATAAATTTTGGGAAAAATTCTTTTATTTATTTACCTATATTACTCAAGGTGCTTCGTATTTAACACCTCGTCCATATGCCATTATGCACAGAATGCACCATGCTTTTAGCGACACAGAAAAGGATCCTCATTCGCCACATTTTTTTAAAGAAGTGGTTACCATGATGAAATATACTTACAAAATATTTAGTGGAATTCATACCAATAAATTCAAGTTTGAAGCAAAATTTGACCGTAATTTTCCTGAATGGAAAGCCATAGACTGGATGGCAAATACTTGGACTAGTCGTCTTTTGTTTGGAACAGGTTATGTTATGTTTTATGTATATTTTGCTACCAATGCTTGGATGTACTTATTGTTACCCATACATTTTTTAATGAGTCCTGTTCATGGTGCAATTGTAAATTGGGCAGGGCATAAATATGGTTACAGAAACTTTAACGAAAACGATTATTCGAAAAACACTTTAGTTTTTGATTTTTTGATGCTTGGAGAACTATTTCAAAACAACCATCACCATGCAGGAGCACGCCCAAATTTTGCTGCAAAATGGTGGGAAATAGATCCTGTTTATCCTGTTATTATTTTACTTGATAAAATAAAAATAATTAAATTAGTAAAAAACAAATAGCTTTAAGCGAGGGCACTGAAAAAGTCCTTTAAGGAATAAATGTTAATAAAAAGGAGCAAAA
>JBMOGB010000324.1:0-4650 GCA_049318585.1 Bacteroidia bacterium
TTAGTCCTAAAATTTTTAATGACGTTTTTGAAACATCCATCATTATAGGTAACATTTCATCAACCGTCCATTCGGTTGATTTTGTATATATGGATACTGCTTGAAGCATAACAGATTTTCCGTCAATTGTGATGAATATATTTTCGCAACTATTTTGGTTGATAGGCAAACTGTAATTTGCTGAGGTCAATCTGTCTATTCTGTTTAGAGAACCTGCATCGTGTTTCAAAACTACTTCAGTTCCGTCTGGTCTTAATACTGCTGTTGGTTCTGTCAGAAAATTTGAACCTTGTAAAAACAGGATATAAGGAAAGTGCTTTTCGTCAATCATTATGTTTCTCATTTCATTGATGTTCTTGTGAGAACGCTCAATTGCATTTCCTGCTACCATTAAATCCTGATTGCTGTTTTTGCCCACCAAAATTCCTTTTGCGATGTTTTCAATATCTTTTCCTTGATGTTTGGCTTCACATACTAATACAATTCGCCACTTGTCGCCTTTGTCTTTAACTTCAATAATTCCGCCATCGGGTTTTATTGATGCGTTTTCAACGAAAACAGTAACGCCTAATCTCGCATCAACCGAATTGAGTTTTTCATTGATTTCCTTTTTTTTGATGTTGTCTCTAAAACGAAACTCAAGATGAGGAAAGTCTATTTTCAAAGTTTCAAAAACAGCTTTTGAAAAACTATTTACTGACTTATCAAATATTTGAGCATTAACTCCAAATATTTCTTTCGGTCCTTGTCCTCTTACTTTTTCTATTCGTAATCGGTCTGTTTGCTTTTTTGCCATTGATTTATTTTGTATTGAGATACCTAGAGTTTTTTGTTTTTGATTAAAATTCTAAAATATGGACACTTGCCATTTATAGATAAATCTTTCTCGTCATTTCCTTTTCTAAATTTAATTAGTTCAAATTGTTCTGGATTGTATTTATGTAAAAATGTAATTGGAACTCCCATAACTCCTGCATAATCCATTGGTATATCCTGAGTCTTATCCACATTGATTGCTTCATAATTGTCAAACTTAGGATACTCAATTTCGTTGCCGTAATATCTTTTAGTTAGAACAATATCTTCGTGGCGTTTAAATGTGTCCAAATTTGTTAACCATAAGCAGTTATTTGTAGCAACTATTCTGTTTCCATTTTCGTCTATACGTGCCTCTGTGCCAAATAATTCATAATCATTTGGAACTATAAAACCTGAAATACCTCTACCCATATTAATACCTAACCAAGCTTTGTTTTCTTTGATTAGTCTAAATATTTCTTTGTAAGTAATAGCGTTAATGTTTCCAATAATTAAAAATTTCTTTTCATATTTCACTAATTGCTCAACATATTCTCTGAATAACGAAAATGGTGGATTAGTTACTATAATATCGGATTGTTTCAATAACTCAATGGATTCTTTACTGCGAAAATCACCATCACCTATGAGTGGTTTTATACCAATTTCTTCTGCATCAGGAATTTTGTTACCATTTATATCACCATTGTATTCGAGAAAAACTGCTTTTTCAGTTTTTTCGTGAATAAATAAATCTGTCTCTTGATTTTTATAACAAGTTGTTATTAGCTTTTTTAACCCTAACTTTTCAAAGTTGTATGCAAAGTATTTAAAAAAATTACTATTTCTTGGGTCATCACAATTACAAAAAACCACTTTGTTTTTAAAGTGTTTTTGGTAATGGGTCAACTCACTTTCAATATCTGATAGTTGAGTATAAAACTCGTCTTTTTTTGAAGATTTTGCAATATGCAGTGTCCTGTTTAATGTCTTTTCAGCTATCATTTTCTTCTATATTAATTAGTGACGTAAAGTTACAATTTTTTTTCTGTTTCTTATTGGTTTATCTCTGCGTGTCGGTCGTCATAAGCTTGCACCTAACTTGTATATACCCCTGATTTTATCTGGCACAAATGCCCTTTTGGGGAGATATGTGCAGCTATGAGGGCTTTTTTGAGTTACAATAATAAGTTTTTCCTTTACTATTTAAATAAATATTTAGCACCTAATTCTTATTTGTCTCCAACTATATCAATATGAATGTGCTGCATTTATTCTTATAAAGTTATTCCTTTTTTCCCCACCCCCAAATTCCTCCGCACCAAGTGAGGAAGCTTTACCATGCTTAGTTTTTGTTCCACACAAGGTGTTGGAACAAAACCACAAACAGAATTCCTTCCTAACCAAGTTAGGAGGCTTTACCTTACTTGGAATTGGTTCCTTACCAAGTAAGGTAGGTTTACCATGCTTGGAATTCTTTTCTTACCAAGTTAATGAAGAATACCACGAAAAGAATTCCTTCCTAACCAAGTTAGGAGGCTTTACCATGCTCGGAATTGTTTCCTTACTAAGTTAGTGACATATTCCATGAAATGTTTTTCATTAGCATTTGGTGTTAATATATTTTTTTAATTAAAAACTTTTTATTTTATTTGTTATTCCAAAACCTTAAAAATATGATATTATCGAAAATTAAAGATTACAGAAACAAAGAAAGTATTCAGTACTTAAAAGATACTGTAACTATTTACAAAGCTTTTGATTTAACAGCGTTAAAACTAAAAGTATTTGTTGACCAATTAGAAGCACGCAATGCCTTGTTAGAGCAACTATTTGAAATAGCCAAGAAAAGCGAAAAAACTGAAACGCTTGAAAGCCTAGATAAAAGGCGAGACTTAGCCATAGTAGGCATTAGAAAAGTAGCCGATGGTTACGAAAATTATTTTGAAGATGATAAGGCGCAAGCTGGTAAATTAATTACAACCCATATTGATAAATATGGTAGTAAAATATACATACTAAATTTACTAGCCGAAACTACTGCCATTAATAGTGTGGTTAACGATTTAGAAACCGAGGTGGTCGTTAAAGCTGCTGTTACTTTATTAAATCTTACAGCTTGGGTGGCAGAATTAAAGCAAGCCAACATTGATTTTAACAACATGTATTTGGCGCGTAATACCGATATTGCAAACCAACCCGATCAAAACTTAAAAGATGCAAGAGTTGAAACATACCCAGTTTTTGATTTATTAATGGAAAAAACTTCATCGTTTTACTCGGCTTTTGAAACAGAAGACTATAAAACCATCATGAACCAAATGGATGCATTAACTTTAAAATATAATGCAAGTATTCCTAAACCAACACCCAAAACTAAAACACCTCCGGTAGTTTAGTTATTTCCATACATAACTTTGTCAAAGTTTAAAATTTTGACAAAGTTTCATAGTTAAAAAGCGACTCAATTGGGTCGCTTTTTGTAGTTTGTAGAAAATAAAATAATTAGCTTGTAAGTTTGCAAACAAATGTAAATATTGCTGAAACTTTTGAATTCATATTATATTTAAATTCTAAACAAATACATGAAAAAGATAAACATCAATCAATCAATTATAGTTTTACTCTCTATTTTGATTTGCTTCTCGTCTTGTGCTACAATTTTTTCGGGTACAAAAACTAAAATAAATTTAAATATTGATGATGGTACAACTGTGTTTGAAAACAACAAAATGCTAACTGTTAAATCTAATTTTATTAAACTAAAATCAAAGAAAAAACACACAATCACACTAAAGAAAGAAGGATTTAAAGATATAAAAACAGATTTATATCCAGAGTATAATAGTTGGGGGGCTTTAAATTTAGTATCTATGTTAGCCTCAGTTCCTTTTTTTTCAAATATTGGCAGAAATGATGATGGTGGACAAATGACAAGGTTTGGCATTTCTATGTTAGTTCTATTAGGAAGTCCGGTATCATTAATTTCAATAGATGCAATATCAGGAGCAAACTACAAATTATATCCCAAAAATATTTCTTGGAGAAGTGTAAATATTCCTAAGGTGAATGAACAAAAAGAACAGTTACCCATTGGATGTGCTAATGTAAACATTAAAATAAAAATTGGGGAAACAATTGGAACAAATTTTATTCAAGGAAGAGAATCTTCTGATATTTTATGGGAAAGTACAGTGAATGTTAAATCAGAAGAATTAGAAGTAATTGTAAATAATTCATTGAAAGATTATGGGTTTAATGTTCCAAAGGAATTCAACAATAATGGTTATAAAATTGATGCGCAAATTTCGGAAATTTATATAATTAATGAGGTTAGATATCCTAAAAACATCATTGAATGTAAACTAAATACGAAGTGGACAGTAACCAACTTACAAACCAATGAAATAGTTAAAACCGAAAACATTGAATCATTCAATTTGGATAAATCAATTGGAATCAACAATTCACTTTTAAGTTCTTTTGAAAATAGCTTCTTAATATTTTTATCAAAAAACAAAGAGCTATATGAAATTACTAAGAAAACCACTGAAAAGTTAATAGCCACGACCAATAGTGAAGTAATTACAATTCAAAAACCTACCATTGGGAATAAACTTAACTTGAAAGAACTAACTACTTCGGTGGTTACTGTTACAACTAGCGATAATAGTGGACATGGAAGTGGTTTCTTTATTTCTGAAGATGGAATGATTGTAACCAATTACCATGTAGTTAAAAACAGTAAAAAAGTGAATATTATTTTATCGAACAACCTTTCTTTTGTTGGAGATGTAATAAGAACAGATATAAATAATGACCTGGCTTTAATAAAAATAAGTGGCAATGGAT
>JBMOGB010000325.1:0-4637 GCA_049318585.1 Bacteroidia bacterium
TTAAATTTGAAATTGCTAAACCTTTACTAGTGGTATCGTTTATTAAAGTAGAAATTATGGTTGATTTTGATATTGAATCATTCTTTAATTGAATCAATCGCAAGGAATCGTTTGCAATATTCGAAATGAATAATTTAACAATATTGGAGGTGTCAACACATTCTCCATCCTTAGAAATAATTCTGAAAGGTTGGTTATGATTTGTGTAGGATATTCCTGAAACAGATAAAACATTGGTTTGTGAACCTGTGTATTGATTGATATTTGACAAATTTTGCCAACCACAGCCAATAGGATTCGATTGCCATTGGTAATTGAATGTTGAGCCTGCATGTACAAGTGTAAAATTTTTAGTATTGCCTATGGCTCCAAATTGGTTCACTGGTTGCGTGGTTATTGAATTTGGACAACCATAATTTAATTTAGTTATTTCGAGTGGCGTTAAAGCCCTATTCCAAATACCAATTTCATCAATTGTTCCTTTAAAAAATTGACTAGTTCCATTAGTAGCACCAATAATTACTGATGAAGAATTGAAGTTAGGTACAAGAGTAGTTAAAATATAATTTTGTAAAACACCATCTATATATATTTTGGTAGTATCATTTTCTCTCACACTTAATACATGGTGCCAAGTATTATCATTTAAATAATTACTGTTTGTACTGTTAGCAAAATCCCATCCATTCGTTGGTGGATTGTTGGCTCCACCGGTCCAATTATCTTCCATGGAAGCAATTTTACCTGATGACTTTAACAAAATTTGGTAACCATTATGACCATTTGAAAGGTATCCTATAATTCCTGCATCAGAAGTGCTATCGGTACTTTTCACCCAAACGGATAGGGTTCTGTTATGTAAAAGATTTAATCGTGTACTGGTAGCTGCTGTGATTTTTGAAGAAGTACCATTAAAACTATAAGCTTTATTTGCTATACCAAATCTATCTGTTGTGAGTGTTGCTCCACTTACTATACCATTCAACCCATAACCACTTGAATCGCTAGCATTGCCGGTAAATGGCCACCATGCCACAAGTCCGTTTGATGAAACATAATTTGGCACTTGCGCATAGATCAAATTACCAAAAATACTTTGATAATTATTGGCATATTGATACCTATTTGCACATGTGCTAACTGCATCCCAATTGATTGACCAAGTCATCATACCCCTTAAAGCCGGATATCCACCTGTTTGTGCTAACACATAAGTACCCGGTTTTGGACCTTTTCCTGTTAAATAATTAATGGCCGATTTTACAGTTGCAGAATCAATAAAACCGCCACCTGCAGCACTGCTACAAGCTGGCAAACCCACCGCTACTTTACTGGCAGGTAATCCTGTAAACGTTCCTCCCGATGTAGAGAATCCACGAATTACTGCTTCGGTCATTGCCACTATAAAATCAGCCGTTCCTTGAGAGTAAGCTCTGCTATCTATTCCATACATAGAGCCACTGTTATAAAGCTGAACTTGCAATAAATCAAGTGAATCTCTTAGTGCATTTATTAGTGGTAAATAACCTCCCCAAATACTTCCAAAGCCCGATTGACCTCCCTGAACATAAGCTGTTTCTGGAGCCATGGTAAGCAAAAGTTTTTGCGGATGATTTGTTCTATAATTTGCCATAATTTGTTTAATGGCATCAATCAAATTGACTTGGGCAATATTTCCTGGTGAAGCAATTGTTCCTCCACTAATTAAAATGGAGTTGCCATTTTCTATATCTATATCAATTCCATCAAAGCCATAGGTATTAATAATAATAGTCATAGAACTTACAAATGCATTTTTATTTGCAGTAGTAGTTAGGTCAATACTGGCGGTAGCACCTCCTATGCTTATCAATACTTTTTTTCCTTGCAGTTGCAATGCTTGAACTTTAGCAATAAACACACTTTGTGAAACAATGTCTGGTGTAAAAAGCATCGTCATATTGGATGATGTTGTGGGCACAGCAAAAGCCACTTCAATTACATTATATCTGTTGTCAATTGAATCTAATTGAATGTATGGAGCGTTCGCATCATTCCAGTTATGCCAGTATCCAACTAGCGCAGGATTTGGCATTTGCGCCTTTGCAATATTGATAGTTAATATGAATGCAAGTAATGAGAAAGTATATTTTTTCATCCTTTTATTATTAAAATATGACCACGCTTTTTTCTATTTTTTTAGTGTAATTACTATCAAACTAAGTCCTGCGTTTACAGTTCAAATATATAAAAAACACTATTTAAAATTCTTCACAGATGAATAAATAATGTTACCTGCTGCCCATTTTGTCAGAGTTTTGCTATTCTTTCCAGTCTTTTACTGCGTTTTTATAGTCTTTTGATATTCCCCAATGTGAAGTCAAAATAACTTCTACGTTTGGAATATTCGTAATTTTTGAAATAGATTTTGTTGTCATATCGTGGTCAAGGTCAAAGAATTTTACAGATTGTCCAAGTTTACCATCGTGCAAACTCAAAATATCACCTGTAAATAAATTCTTGTCATTTACTTGAAAACACATTGAACCGCTTGTATGTCCTTCTGTAAGAATGCAGTTGATTTTATGTTTCCCAATTTCAACGGTTTGTTGGTCGACTAACAAAATGTAGTCTTTTCTGCTAATACTGTTGTTGTAACCAGGCACTTTTTGTTTTTCTCCATTAAGCATTTTCTCTTCGTTTCTCGCCATATACAATTTGGCATTTGTAAACAAAGGAAGTCCTGCAACGTGGTCCATATCAGAGTGTGTCAAGAAAACTGCAATTACTTCTTCAGATTTAATATTCAGTTTTTTAAATTCTGCTTCAATAACTTTTATATCTTTTCCAGCATCAATTGCAATATAACCTAAACTGTCTTTGATAAGATACATATTTGCGAAATCGTCTTTTATAGCATATCCGTGTTCAGAAATTTGTCCTGTTTCCACAGGTGTCATTTTTGAAGTTTCGGAACTGAATTTATACAAAAATCCGCCTACTACTATTGCGATTATACCTACGAGTACTCCAACTCCAATAAGTATTCTTTTAACTATTTTGTTCATTGTCTTTAAAATTTTAAAATTATTTCTGCAAATGTACGATGCTGAAATAAGTCAAAACGATAACAAAAGATAAGAAATTAAAATCGCTATTTTTTTGCAACCCGATTTCTTATTCTGCTCAATGAAACAGGAGTGATTCCTAAAAACGAAGCGATTTGGTGTTGGGGAATTCGTTGTAATAATTCTGGACGGTCTTTTTGAAGCATTAAATATCTTTCCTCTGGACTGTTTAAAAGATAAGAAATAAATAAGTCGTGCAATAACACAAATCTTTGTTCAATGGCTTTTCTAATAAACTCGTTCATTTTCGGAAATATGTGATACAGTTTTTCTTGTGCTTCGTGAGTAAGTACTAAAACTTCACATTCTTCTAAAGTTTCGATGGCAACTTTGCTGGGTCTTCGAGATAGAAAACTGTCATAAGAACCAGCAAACATATTTTCTGTAAAAAAGTAAGTTGAAAGTTCTTCTCCGTCTTTTTCACAGTATAATCTTATGCACCCTTTTATCAAATAATAGACTTCATCTGAAACCTTACCTACATCAAGAAGATGAGTTTTTTTCTTAAATTTTTTAGCTACAAAATAAGGCATAATGATTTCTAATTCACTGTCGTCAAAGTCGGTGAATTGTCTAAAAACGTCTATTTTTTCTAGTACACTCATTTTTATTATCGTATTTTTTGAACAAAAACTATCTGCTTTTTAATATATCCAAAATGATTGGTTTTAAACCAGTAAAGAAAAACTCAACAGCAATAACCATAACTATTAGTCCCATTATTCTCATCATAACATTTATGCCTGTTTGCCCAAGTAGTTTTATCAATTTAGATGAACTATACAGGATTAAATAAGTAACAAACATTATTAGACAAATTGAAAGTATTAAAATAATTTTTTTTTGAATGTTATTGGCATCTTCCATTAAAACAATTGCGTTTGTTATAGCCCCAGGTCCACAAATCATAGGAATAGCTAAAGGCGTTATTGAAATGTCAGTTACATAACTTTTTACTTCATTGTCTTTGATTTTCACTTGTCCAAGTCTAGCTTGAAGCATATCCATTCCCATAATAAAAAATATTACACCCCCAACAACTCTAAAACTATTTACGGAAATACCAAAAAAGTTAAATAGGAGTTGTCCTGTAAAGGCAAAAGCAATTATTGTTAACAGCGATACTATAGAGGCTTTCTTTGCAGTTTTATTTCTGTCAACAACTGATAGGTCAGCGGTCATTGACATAAACACAGGCATTGTCCCTAATGGATTTATTAAGGTAAAAAGTGAAGTGATACATAAAAGTCCAAATGAAATTGTTTCTGTCATATTATTTTTTTATAAACTATTTATCAAGTTCGTTTATCTATTGCAGTCTGTTTCGGTCGGGTTGCAGCTAACTTATTTATACAAGAATCTTTCCCCAAAAAACCTTTTTCAATCACACCAATTTAGGCATACTTGAATAATGTTTTGAAATTCAAAAATACCTATTATTTTTAAACTTCAAAGCTAGTTTTTGCGTTCGTTTGTGCAAGATATGATTTATATAGTTATGAGTCTGGAGACTCTTTATTCATTTAAAAT
>JBMOGB010000326.1:0-4534 GCA_049318585.1 Bacteroidia bacterium
CAGTTTCCCAACCAAATTTTCGGTCGTAAACACAAATACGCGGATACCAATGAACCCCATTAAAATGTTTATTTCCCCAAGCATCTTTATACATTTTCATGCGCCTGCGTTGGTTTCCACCATCGTCAAAATAGGTTTTAAAGTTTAAGTTGAATGTGCATTGCCCGTTGGGCAAAATAGGTTCGGTTAACCAAACTTTGATAATGGAATTGTCTAAACTAGTTTTAAGGTTTACACCGTTTACAGTTATGTTTTCAATGGTTGTTCCTTGTCCGTTTGCTTCATATTTTCCAAACTTTTGTTTAAAATTATTTGCCAAGTTTAAGTTTTCTAAATACGCACCTTTTACAAATGCATTTTGGTACAAATGAAAATATACAAAAGCCAAAGTATCGGGTGAATTATTATAATACGTCAGTTCTTCACTGGCAGTAATAATGTCGGTTTTATCGTCTAAATTAGCTTTGATTTTATACAACACATCTTGTTGCCAATAACCGCCATTTGGCATTTTATTTTTCCAGTAATGTGGATTTTGTGCGCTTCGGTAATCATAAGTTTGAGCCAATAAACTAGCACTTGTAAAGCAAATTGCTATGAAGGTAAAAAGTTTTTTCATGTAGGCAATTATAGGAATTTTTTTTGATTGTTGTTTGTTGAGAAATGGGAAATGAGATTTTGGATTTTGAGTGTTGAATTGGCAATATGCAATAAGCAATTGGCAATGAATAAAAACCTTTTATATTAAAGATAATTTCAAAAACTAGAAATCTTGTAAATCCTAAAATCCTGAAAATCCTGATTCCGACAATGTGCGGAAATATATGCGATAATTAGCGAAATCTGCGGGAAATTTTTGTTTGAATTCAAAAAAAAATTTCTATTTTAACAATGTAGTTTGTAGCTTATTTTTGCAATAAATAATTTAAATAATGAAACAAAAACTAGTTGTATTAAGTGGTGCTGGAATTAGTGCTGAAAGTGGTTTAAAAACTTTTAGAGACAGTGATGGACTTTGGGAAGGTTACCATGTAGAAGACGTGGCAACTCTTGCTGCTTGGCAAGCTAATATGCGTTTGGTACAAGATTTTTATAACCTTCGTAGGAAAAATGTGTTGGAAGCTGAACCAAACCAGGCGCATTTTTTATTGAAAAAATTAGAAGAAAAATACGAGGTTCAAATCATTACTCAAAACGTAGATAATTTGCACGAACGTGCAGGAAGTACATCTATTTTGCACTTACACGGACTCATTACTCAAGCCAAAAGTACTTATGACGACAGCTTAATTTATGAAATAAAAGGCGATGAAATCCTCATGGGCGATAGGTGTGAATTTGGTTCACAATTAAGACCAAATATTGTTTGGTTTGGCGAAGCTGTGCCAAATATTGAACCTGCAATTAAGTTAGTTGAAGAAGCAGATATAATGTTAGTAATAGGAACAAGTTTGCAGGTTTATCCAGCGGCAGGTTTAGTTCAATATTTCAATTCATTTAAACAGTTATATGTTATTGACCCTAAAAAAGTTCCTGTTTCTCGTACCAAAAACATACATTTTATAGAAGCAAAAGCTACCGATGGAATGATTGAATTAATGAAATTATTGTAGAAAAATAGTGTAGTTTTTTTAGCCTTTTTTTGTTTCTTTTTTAAGCGTTTCGACAAGCTCAACGACCTACGGTCACTGAGCTTGTCGAAGTGATAAATCATTAATTAAGCAATATAGAAATTAGAAAATTTTTTAAAATTCAGGAGTGTTTGTTTTTGATTTTTTTCTTTTAAAATGCTCAATTGATTTATAAATTTTATAACTCAAGCCAATATTAATATTCAAGCTTTCTAAAGCTTGCTCGTTCGACTTTGGGCTAATAAGCGTAGCAACTTGTCCACTTACATTGCTAATTCTAACATTTCCAAAATCTACTTTTGAGTAAAAATATTCTGCAAATCCAATCAATGATAATTGTGGTGAAAAACTGTATTCAATTCCCGCTCCTAAACTCCAATAAATACTGTTTGATTTATTGCTTAATACTTTAAAATATTCTAAGCTATCTGATTTCGAATATTCGGGTGAATTTGCAAATAATTGTCCTAAAGAAACTTTTGAGAATCCTTTTATTTTACTTTTTAAAGGTGTAAAATAAAACAAAATACTAGCTCCAAATCCTAATCCAGTATATGGTTTTAAATAAGTGTAAACCGATTTTTGAGAGAATATTATATTGTTTTGACGTTCTATATTCTTTACATCAAAACCATTGTTTAGGTAAAGAAATCCTAAACTAAAATTTAAATTTGTTTGCTTTAAAATAACATAGTCTAATTTAAAATTATATCCATTCAAAGCATGTCCGTTTGTATTGTCTAATATATCTTGCCCAGAAAAAGGATTTAAAGGCATAGCCAATCCACTTGTAAGCATAATTTCTTGTGCATTTGCTTGCAGAGTAAATTGAATGATACATACAAAAAGCAATAGTCTCTTCATTTTTTTTATTGCTGGTTACAACTATAAGTCAAACAAAATTTAAAATAAGTTGCTTAACTGGTTTAGTTTATATTATTTCTAGGGTGAAAATTTCTTTTGGCAAAGTAATTTAAAAAAAGGAAATAAGTAATAGCAACATTTATCAAAAAACTTGATTTTAAAATCGAAATAATATTCCAAGTGTCAACCTAACTTATAGTTTTTTCTTGTAAACAGTTATAAACATTAAAGTTCCGGAGGAACGAAACATTTTGTAACAACGGGTTTTAACCCGTTGAAAAAACTAACTCAAATCTTTCACTCGAAAGCCTCAAAATATTTGCGAAAGCCATAGGCTTTCGCAAATATTTTGAGGCTTTCTGTATGTTTAATTATACATTTTTCCACCAGTTTCACTGGTGGCTATTGATATTAAACTCTTTCAGAGTTTTCCATAAGTTGAAGCCAATACAATGAATCGGATCGAAATTCGAAATTCGAAATTCGAAAAATTTATAGGAATAGTTCCTAGTTTTTCATTTTCAGTAGTAAAAATAATTCGGATTTAGATTTTCGTAATTCGAATTTCATTATTGGTTATTCGAATTTCGAATTTTGTTATTCGTTATTCGAATTTCGAATTTCGAATTTCTTTATTGGTTATTCGAATTTCGAATTTTGTTATTCGTATTTCGAATTTATTTTTTCGAATTTATATTTACATTTGTACATAATGAAATCATATTTAAAAGTATTGGGTTTTGCTTGCATGCTTGCAATTGTTTCGTGTAGTAAAAACAATTCCGAAACTACTGTAATTGATAATGGTTACAGCTATTTTCCCATTGACAGCACCAAGCAATATTTGTATGTTGTTGATAGCATTTCATACAGTAATTTTACTACTGTCGATACCTTTCGTTTTCAATTAAAAACTCAATTTACCAATAGTTTTATTGACTTAAATGGCACTAAAACTTGGCGCTTACAGCGATTTGCTAAATACAAAAACCAAGATAGTTTTAGAGAAATAGAAAATCATTTTGTGCAGTTTAAAAACAATCAGATGATTTACACAGCCAATAATTTAAACTTTTTAAAGGCAGTTTTTCCATTGAATAAAAACACGGTTTGGAATGGAAATTTATACAATACTGAATTGCGAGTAAATACAAAAATAGATTTATTGAATGAAACTTTTACCAATGCCGACACTACATTTACCACTACTTTAAGAGTTACAGAAAAGTTGAGCGAAGACTTTATTTTCAGTATAGAACAAAGAAGTGTTTACCAAAATAACAAAGGGTTGGTTTACTATAAAAGTAAAAATATAGAAACACAAACCGACCAACATGGTGATGAAAAAAAATCAGGATTTGATATTACTCAAAGATTTGTTGAAGTGGTGGAATAGCTAATGAATTTTAAATAAATCAATTTAACGAAAAGGGAATAAATTGATTTTCATATAAGAATTCGTTATAAAATACTTTTCTAATTTCATCATCAATTTTCAATAATTCTGTGTAAGGAATTATCACGCTGGTTTCAAAAATATTTATTGGTAAATTAGTTTCTAAATCAAAATCTTGAAAATATAAAGTTCCATGAAGTGTGTCATCATAAAGTTTTGATGTGTCAAAGCCGCTTGCTAATCTGTTAAATTTTATAGTCTTGTAATTGGTGGTTAAAATACCATAAGAATATGCAAATGAAATGGTTTTGGTATTTACCACGATGTATTCAACTCCAAATAAGTTCCAAAATAAATAACGTAGTGGAAACACAATCAATACAATTGAAATGATGAAAAATGGAACTAAAATACTTCCAATATCTTTGGCATCTATCATAATTAAAAAAGCAAAATAACAGAACAATAATAGCAGCATTATAATGGTCATAATGATTTTGCCAATCAATTTCGATTTGACATGAATTTCAATAAATACATTTATTCCATCTGAATTGATGAATACATCATTTTTCATAAAAATAAAAACTTAACCAAAGTGCTTTTATATCAGGTGGATTTGTATTTAGTTCAATAAAATATT
>JBMOGB010000327.1:0-4527 GCA_049318585.1 Bacteroidia bacterium
TATCCGCAGTCCATTGAACTAAAATTAGAGTTCAACCAAATAAAAGAATTAGTAGCCAAAAAATGTATTTCTACACTTGGCCAGCAATACATTGATAAAATAAAGTTCAACAACCGTCACGATATTATTGAAAGAATGCTTTGGCAAGTAAAGGATTTCAAGAATTTATTGGAAACAGATTTGCCTTTTCCAAATGAACATTTTCACGATGTGTTTCCTTATTTTAGAAAAGCAAAAATTGAAGGAATGTGGCTGTTAGAAGAAGAATTGCACAAACTAAAATTAACAATACAATCGTTTTTACAAATTGCAAAATATTTTAGAGATAGACCTGAAAAATACCAATATTTACACGCACTTTTAGAAGGTTTATTATACAACGATTTAATAGTTAGGCGCATTGAACGAATACTAGATAATGAAGGTGTAATGAAGCCAAATGCATCGCCTGAATTAGCCAAAATTTCAGATAAAATTACTGAAAAGGAAAAAGAAGTACGCAGACGTATTCAAAGTATTTACGATAAAGGTGCAAAAAATAATTATATAGCCGAAGACTTAGAAATTACTATTAGAGATGGACGTTTGGTTTTGCCCGTTTTGGCCGAATTTAAACGCAGTATTCCTGGTTTTGTTCACGATGAAAGTAATACAGGACAAACAGTTTATATAGAACCAACTGAATGTTTTGAAATGAATAATTTGATTCGTGAATTGCAGATTGCTTATCGCAGGGAGAGGGAACGAATTTTATTGGAAATAACAGATCAAATTAGACCTGAAATTCCCGAGTTGGAAAAGAATATTCAACGCATGGGTTTGTTTGATTTTATTAGGGCAAAAGCACTTTTTGCAATGGATTTAGATGCCGATTTACCCGCAATTTCTAAACTGCCAAATATGGTTTTGCGCACTGCTTTTCATCCTTTGCTAAAACTGAATCACCAAAAAAGTAAATTGAGCATTGTGCCGCTTAACATTGAACTGAATTTAGAAAATAGAATTGCTGTAATTTCAGGTCCTAATGCCGGAGGAAAATCGGTTTGTTTAAAAACAGTTGGATTGTTACAATTTATGTTTCAATCGGGGTTTTTAGTGCCAGCAAGTCCTGATAGTGAAATGTGTGTTTTTAAAGACATCATGGTTGATATTGGCGATGAACAAAGCATTGAAAACGACTTGAGTACTTATAGCAGTCATTTGCTTCGCATGAAATATTTTACCGATTTTGCCGATGGAAAAACACTTTTCTTAATCGATGAATTTGGAATGGGAACCGATCCTCAATTTGGTGGTCCATTGGCCGAAGCCATTTTGAATCACATTAACCGAAAAAATAGTTTTGGTGTAGTTACCACTCACTTTAGTAACTTAAAGAATTTTGCCAATAACACCAAAGGTTTAATCAATGCAAGCATGCTTTTTGATAACGATAAAATGCAACCGCTTTATCAATTAGAAATGGGCAAACCTGGAAGTAGTTATGCGTTTGAAATAGCCACCAAAACTGGTCTTGCACAAAGCATAATTAACTATGCCAAAGATAGAGTAGGAGTGAAGCAAAAGCGAGTTGATGACTTGCTGATAGAAGTAGAAAAAGAACAAAAACAAGTGGTGGATTTACGCCAACGTTTTGCTGAAAAGGAAGCAAAAGCGAATGCTTTATTGGAAAAATACACTGCTTTAAAAGAAGAAATAGAAGTAAATAAAAAACTACTAATTAAGCAAGCCAAACAAGAAGCGTTAGCCATAGTGAGTGAAGCCAATAGTAAAATTGAAGCAACCATTAGAGAAATAAAGCAAAATCAAGCGGATACTGAAACTCAACGAAAAGTAAGAACTGAAATTAAAGAAACCATTCAAGAGCTAAAGGATTTTGCAAAGCAAGAAAAAATAAAAGAAGAAAAACATGCTCCAAAACCTATAAAAGGTGATATAAATATTGGTTCATCGGTAATAGTTATTGGCCAGCAAAGTATAGGTGAAGTTTTAGAAATTAATAAAACAAAAGCAGTAGTCGCCTTTGGCAATTTGCATACAACTGTCGATTTAAAAAAGCTTCAAATAGTAGCAAAATCGGCTGAAAAAGAATTGAAAAAAATGTCGGAAGGAGTAAATATGAACGACAAAATGAAAGACTTTAGTCCTGAGCTAAACATCATTGGAACGCGTGGCGATGAAGCCATGCGCAGGTTAGATTTATTTATAGACGATGCTTATTTGTTAGGGGTTAAACAAGTAAGGATTGTTCATGGAAAAGGTTACGGAATTCTTCGAACTTTGGTACGTGATTCATTGAACAGAAATCCTTTAGTATCCAGTGTTCAAAACGAACAAATAGGTTTTGGTGGTGATGGTGCAAGTATAGTCATGATGAAAATGTAAGCAAATTTTGTAAGTCATTGCTATCACGCCAAAGCGTAAGAAGTGATCTCTCAATGATTAAGCAATGATTGATTCGTTCGTAACGTTGACGTATATTATTTTGCTTAAAAAAAACCACATAGATACTCCCGATAGCTAACGCATATGCGTCAACTTAAGAAGCAAAAAAAGAGAAACTCCATAGGAGTTTAATATTAATAGCCCCGAATGGAATTCGGGGTTAAAAGTTCAGAATATCACAACGAAAACCCCTAAATATTTGTGCTATGCCGGAGGCTTAGCACAAATATTTAGGGGTTTTCGTATAAAAGTCAATGTTGGTTTTTTTCAACGGGTTAATCCCGATAGCTATCGGGACCGTTGTTACAATATGTTTCGTTCCTCCGGAACTCAATGTTTATAACAGTATTCAAGAAAAAAATCAAAATTAGCTTGACGCATATGCAATAGCTATCGGGAGTGGTTCATGTTTTGTTTATTTAATAAGTACTCATAGCATTGCCAATAATTTATATTGATTTTATTAATACAAAAAAGAGGCTGTCTTTTTGAGACAACCTCTTCAATGATTTCAATTTGATATATTTTTATTTTGTTTCCAAAACAATAAAAGGAACTATCATCTCTTCCAAACTAATTCCTCCATGTTGGAACGAATCGTTATAAAAATTTACATGATAATTATAGTTATTTGGATAAACCATAAAGTCATCTCCTTTAGCAAAAACCCAACTAGTGCTCATGTTTTGCTTAGGTAAAAATACATCAGCCGGATTTTTTACACCAAATAATTCATTGGCATTATAGCTTAAATTTTTTCCTTGTTTATAGCGCAAATTTGTACTAGTATTTTTATCACCAATAATTTTTACAGGATTTTTCACTCTAATTGAACCGTGATCGGTGGTTATAATAACCCTTACTTTCTTTTGAGCTATTTTTTTAATGGCTTCAAATAATGGAGAATGTTCAAACCAACTTGCAGTTATGCTTCTATATGCTGCTTCATCTTCGGCTAGCTCTTTCATTACGTTCATTTCAGTTCGCACATGGCTTAACATATCTACAAAATTATATACAATTACATTGAACTTATTACTCATCAAATTTGAAACAGTATCGGCTAAATTTTTACCTGCTTGTAAATTAGTAACTTTGGTATAAGTAATTTTTTCTTTGTAACCCAAGCGTTGCATTTGCTTGTTTATAAACTCTTCTTCATATATATTTTTTCCTTCATCTTCTTCCTCATTTACCCATAAATTTGGATATAATCTTTCAATTTCACTTGGCAACATTCCAGCAAAAAAACTGTTCCTGGCATAATGAGTAGTGGTAGGTAAAATGGTTAAATAAGTGTCTTCACTAATAATATTGAAGTAATCAGTTAGTTGGTTTTGAACCATTTTCCACTGATCGTACCTAAAATTATCAATCAAAATCAAAAAAGTTGGAATGTCTTTATCAATTACTGGCATCAATTTTTTATTGATAACAGTATGGCTCATTGCTGGTGTTTTGGCATCAGGTTTCTTTAAAAAATTCACAAAGTTTTTCTCTATAAATTTAACCCAATCGTTATTGGCATCACGTTTTTGCATGGCCAATATTTCGTCCATTCCAGTATCACCACTTTTGGCTAATTCTAGTTCCCAATAAATTAGTTTTTTGTACAAATTTACCCAACTTTCATAGTCGTTTACATCGTACAATTCCATGGCAATTTGCCTAAATTCTTGTTGGTAATTTTGAGCAGTTTTTTCAGTAACCAATTGCTTGCTATCCAAAATGCGTTTAAGCGATAAAAGAATTTGACTTGAGTTAACTGGCTTAATCAAATAATCGGCAATTTGATTGCCAATTGCATCTTCCATGATATGCTCTTCTTCGCTTTTGGTAATCATAACAATTGGCACTTCAGGAGTAATGGCTTTTATTTGAACCAATGCTTCTAAACCACTTATTCCGGGCATGTTTTCATCTAAAAAAATAACATCATATCGTTTTAGTTTTACTGCTTCTACAGCATCTACGCCACTGGTAACTTTATCTACTGTGTAACCTTTATTGGTTAAGTAAATAATATGTGGCTTTAATAAATCTATCTCATCATCGGCCCAAAGAATACTTGTATTGCTCATT
>JBMOGB010000328.1:0-4514 GCA_049318585.1 Bacteroidia bacterium
ACTATACTTCAATATTCTGGTCTAGAGGGGTCAGCATGCTCCGGTTTATCCACCTCACCTGTTTTTTCAAGTCGCCCTTCGGAAGACTTGAAAAAACAATATCGTGGTGTCGTTTGACATTTTCGTCTGAAAATGTCAAACAATTAGATCTATTTTGAATTTAACCCAGCGCGATGGTTTTTTTTTGGATTTGCTGGAAGATGTTGCGCTAGTGGACATTAACTGCAACTCTTTCAAATTTAAAGCCTGTTAATTTACTCTTGATCAAGGCGCTTTTCATTTTATCATTTACGAAAATGCCAATTGTAATAGTTGGAAAATTAGCAACCGAGTCAGTAAAGATGCAAATATTTTTAATAGCATCTACGTCAAAAACAGGTTGTAAAATTAAATCAGGATAACGCCTGAAAGTTGTTTTTGTCAAATCAATGACATTTAATACCTCATTAAATTTCAAAAGATAATAAAGCAATGTTTCGCTTGGTGTATTAACCAATGCTTCTATCCAAGTGATATTTTCCTTTCCAGATAAATTTTCTTCAATAAAATTTTTCATTTTTTTTGACATTAAAGGTAGCGCTGCTGTATTACTTAAATAGTCCTCTACTTCTTTGTTATCGAGAAAAAATTCGTACGGAAGTTTTTCTACATGCAGGATATCTTTTATAATTAAATAACTAGGACCATTAATATTAGATGATGCTACTTTATTAGAATTCTTCCATGTTAGAAAATATGCGTTGACCATAAATAAAATAATTTAATGCTGGTTTAGTAAATTATTAGTAAACAATTTCACGGCTTCAACCACCCTTTCAAATAAAGTATATCAGGCTTTTTGATCACGGGCTCGCTGGCTCCAGCGGCGCGAAAGTCACAGACTTTCTATTAAAAAAGAATTTCAAGTCGCCCTTCGGAAAACTTGAAAAAACAATATCGTGGTGACGTTTGACATTTTCGTCTGAAAATGTCAAACAATTAGATCTTTTTTGAATTCAACCCAGCGCGGTGTTTTTTTTTGGATTTGCTGGAAGATGTTGCGCTAGCGGGAATGTGATTCATAAAGCATCTTGCCGTAGCTAATTCCAAAAAGTGGCATTGAAAACGCTATCAAATAAAAAATAATTGCTAAAACTTTTGACATTCCCGCACTATTTTTGAGTAGCATTTTCTTCGTAATTACCCTCAATTTTCTATTGTCACGTGAAAAATAGTAATTAAAAGGTAGCATAATTCCCATATGCATGATAAACAATATTACTATATCAAATTGAGTACAAAAATAAAAGCTATGTACTAATAAAAACGAAAACATAATAATTAGTGCTAGTGCAGCACTCATAACCCCTGAAGCAATTTCAGCAGGTTCTTCAGATCCAAAAATCACTAAATAAAAAAGATAAGTTTGGTAAAAAATAATTTCAAAAAAAATCATTACTTTGGTGTTAAAATTAAACTCAATAAAAAAGATAAATTAATTATGGTTTAAAAACCCATCTGTTTAGAAACAATTCCCGCTGGCGCAAAAGTCTTCCCCTCCCAAAAAAACCACCGCGCTAGGTTAAATTTCTAATTTAACTTTTCCGTTTGTGCGTTTCAAAAGCAGCGTAGCAGTACAAAACTACTAATAATTTAGTACCCATAACCAATGAAAAACGACCAATACGTCTTAATTGTTCGCCAAAAACACTTCAGTCACCAACTCCAATTTTAAGACAAATTTTTTAGAATTTCTGGTCGCAGACCAAAAACTTCCAACAAATAGGTTAAAATTCTTAATCAAGAACATGAACGTTTTAATAAATTACCAGAACGTTCCAGTAAATTATTAAAACATTCTAGTAAATTATTAGAACGTTGTAGTAATTTTTTAAAACGCTCTAGTAAATTACTAAAACGTTCCAGAAAATTATTAGAACGTTCAAGTAGATTATTAAAACATTCATGTAAATTATTAGAGCACTCAAGTATAGAATTAAAACGTTCCAGAAAATTATTAGAACGTTCAAGTAGATTATTAAAACATTCATTTAAATTATTAGAGCACTCAAGTATAGAATTAAAACGTTCCAGAAAATTATTAGAACGTTCAAGTAGATTATTAAAACGTTGAAGTTAAAAGCTGGATGCTTGATGAAAGATGAATGACATTCAAATCAAAAAAGTCAAAATCCTCTTGCAGTTGCTGAAATTCCGGTTAGAAACATCGAAGTGATCCAGGTATTTGGTTAAACTACCCACAATTTCGGATCGAATTTTAGCAATGCAGGTGGCTGTTTTACAAAAAAAGTTCAAACGATTGCATTGCTGTCTTTACGCAATTTTTAATATAGCTTGAATCCTTTTGAAGAAACCCGATAGCGCCACATCTTACCCCTTCCCTTACAAAAAAACCACCGCGCTGGGTTAAATTTCTAATTTAACTTTACCGTTTGTGCGTTTTGAACGCAGCGAAGCAGTACAATACTACTAATAATTTAGAACCCAGAACGAATGAAAAACCTAATATGCAATCCAACTGGTTTGAAATTCAATCAAAAAAAGCCAAGACGCTATTCACAGCAAAATCTAGGTACCCTTCTGTACTGAAACAGCTTAATTTTGTGTTTTTTATCAACTTATTTGTTCTGATACTTTTTATTTGAACTATTGTTTAATAGCAAGAACTCAGCTGCTTCGCTGCGTTTGAATCGCCCAACCTGCCTGACGGCAGGCAGGCACGCGAGTTAAATTAAAAATTTAACCCAGCGAGGTGTGTTTTTTTTTGTTTTGGTGGAAGTTGTTGCGCTAGCGGGTAAAAATCTATAACATCTTTTTTTTTATAAAAATAGTCCTCCATAAAGCTCTCCAAAATCCTCTCGTTTATGTGAATAATGCTTTCTATTTTGAAATGAAATTTTGTTAAGATTCTTTAAGTTCAGTGCAGGTGAAATATCACCGTCTGATATGTTCGTTGATTCATAAAATAAAAATGTGGTCAAATCGGTTAGATTCTCCAAGCCCCTAATACTGTCAATTTCACCTAAGTCAAGGAGCAAAAGCCGCTTAAGCTTTGATAGTTTAAAAACCTCATTGACAGTCTTAATTCCTCTGCAGTGTTGAATCTCTAATTCTTCGATTTTAGTCAAGTTATCAATCCCTTGCAGTGATAACAATTTTCTTAAATTTGCTAGTCTCAAGGTTCTTAAATTTTTCAAAAATGAAAGTCCTACAACATTTTCAATTGGGGAATTCAATATTGATAATTCGTGAAGATTAGATAATTTGGAAAATGAATCGCAATTTTTTTTATCAAAGCGATTAACAAAAAGTTTTTGGATACTAACTGTTTCAAACAAAGAATCAGAACCTTTTATCCATTCGAAACCACATTCAATTAGCTCTGGAAATGAATTAAAATTAATTGGAACATTGCTATAAGTTGATAATTCAATTTTATTTAACTTATTCAAATAATGAACTGGTTCTATCGACTTTATACATAAATCTATAATAGTTAATGACCGTAAGTCAGGAAGAAATTGCAGAAAATCTACATTTACGTTACGCCAACCTTTACCATCATTTAGCTCTAATTCTTTTACATCCTTCTCTAATAACAAATCTAAAAACGATTCTTGCCAAACCGTTTTAATGATCGCCTTTGTTCCAAATAAACCCTGTTCAAACTCAAAACTATTATTCATACTTTTAAGGAATTTTTATTAATAAATGCTGCCTCAATGGACCAATTGGATTACGGATATTTCCGCTAGTGACACATCTTCCGTCAAAACCACAAAAAAACCACCGCGCTAGGTTAAATTTGCAATTTAACTTTTCCGTTTGTGCGTTTCAAACACAGCGCAGCAGTACAAAACTAGTAATAATTTAGAACCCGGAACGAATGAAAACCTATTAAGCAATCCAACTGGCATGAAATTCAATCAACAAAAGCCAGGACGCTACATAAAGCAAAATAATTCTTGTCACGACATGAGACATTTTCAGACGAAAATGTCAAACAATACCACAATATTGTTATTTCACGTCTTCCGAAGGGTGACTTGAAAACCTTTTTCTTTATGAAAGTCTGTGACTCTACCTGTCGGTAGACAGGTTTCACGCCTCCTGGCGGCGAGTAATTGTAAAAGGCTTCTGAGCTTGCATTTAGTGGAGTACTAAAATGTAGATTGGTGTTTATTAGCTGCAACGTTGCAGATAGTTTGGATGTATTACACTTGTTCATATGCGAAAGAAATTGCTTGACAGCTAGGAATCCATTTTTTGCGCTTTTAGCAAGCAATCGCCGCCCCAGCGGCGAGAAAGTCACAGACTTTCTTTTGTAAGAAAATTTCAAGTCGCCCTTAGGAAGACTTGAAATAACAGTTATTTTGTAGTTGCCTAAGAGTTAAATCAAATTTTTCGAACAGCGAGGTTAATAGCAAGAACTCAGCTGCTTCGCTGCATTTGAAACGCCCAACATTAGAGTTAAATTACAAATTTAACCCAGCGCGGTGTTTTTTGGGAAAGGA
>JBMOGB010000329.1:0-4489 GCA_049318585.1 Bacteroidia bacterium
ACACTGAACTCTTTTAAACCATTTAAAAGTTGTTCCATGTTTTCATATCTGGCAATTCCTTCTACCGTTTTATCTTCGTACAATGCTTTTAGCAAACCAGTTTGTTTTGAAATGTGCATAGCCACATCGTAAGCTGGTTTTTGAAGCATGGTTTGAAAACTTCGAATCATTAAGGCAAAATCAGTTAAAACTTCCGAACCTTTAAAACCAAATTCTCTGGCTCTTTCTAAGGTTTCAAATAAGCTAATACCTTGTTCAGATGAAACAACTGTAAGTCTATCCAAAGTTGTTTTTCCAATTCCCCTTGCAGGAAAATTGATGATGCGTTTCAATGCTTCTTCATCGTTTGGATTTAGCACCAAACGCAAATAGCCTAAAATGTCTTTTATTTCTTTTCTATGATAAAAACTCAATCCACCATAAATTCTATAAGGAATATTTAGCTTACGCATGGCTTCTTCAAGCGACCTACTTTGCGCATTTGTTCTATACAAAATGGCAAAATCTTTATTCATAATATGCGTGTTCATTTTTTCTTGAAAAATAGAACTTGCCACCATGCGGCCTTCTTCATTATCGGTTAAAGCCCTTAACACTTTTATTTTTTCACCTACATCATTAGTGGTAAAAACCTTTTTAGGAATTTGATCTTTGTTTAGTTTTATCAATCCTCCAGCAGCATCTACAATGGTTTGAGAACTGCGGTAATTTTGTTCTAATTTAAAAACTTGCGTGTCACTAAAATCTCTTTGAAAGCCTAATATGTTAGCAATAGTTGCGCCCCTAAAAGCATAAATACTTTGGGCATCATCGCCCACAACAGCAATGTTTTGGTGCACTGCAGCCAATTTTTTTATAATGGCATATTGCGCTTGGTTAGTATCCTGAAACTCATCAACCATAATGTATTTAAACTGATGTTGGTATTTGTGCAACACATCGGGATGAAACCTAAAAAGCTCAAATGTTTTTAAAAGTAAATCATCAAAATCCATTGCGCTAGCTTTAAAACAACGGTCTTGATAGGTTTGAAAAATTTTACCAAACATGGGTCTTCCGCTACTTTCATCAAAGGCATTGTTTTCATCGTTGGTAACGTATTCACGAGCATTTACCAAAGCATTTTTAGCAGCCGAAATCCTTCCTAAAACGCCAGCAGGTTTGTATAATTTTTCGTCTAAACCTAATTCTTTAACAATGGTTTTTATTAAACTTTTGGCATCATCGGTATCGTAAATAGTGAAATTTCTTGGGTAACCAATTCGTTCACTTTCTACTCTTAATATTCTAGCAAAAATACTGTGAAAAGTTCCCATAAAAAGGTTTCGAGCTTCAGCACCAACCACCGAATGAATACGTTCACGCATTTCTTTACTGGCTTTATTGGTAAATGTTAATGCTAAAATATTGAAAGCATCGGTTCCTTGTTTTAATATATGCGCTATGCGATAGGTTAACACACGCGTTTTTCCCGAGCCAGCTCCAGCTACAATCATAACTGGTCCTTTGGTGTTTTCTACTGCTGCCCGCTGACTAGGGTTTAATAAACTTAAATAATCCACGGCCGCAATTTAGTGTTTTATAAAAGTGTGTTTTCAACAATTTGACTTTAAATAGCCACACAACAATTTTTGATTTAGGATTTTCGAATTGCGATTTTTGAATTTGTAGTTTTTTAAATAGCTAATAGTCAATATTTGTAAAATATTATTTTGTTAAATGTAACAAAATAGTTTAGTTGGCGTATTAAGCTACAAAATAACAAATAAAATTCATGAAAAAAATAATACTAGCCGGATCAATAGCAATATTAAGCATTGTGGCAATAGCTCAAAACAAGGTATCCATTCCTAATTTCAATAAAATGGTAATATCTTCCAATTTTGATATCAAATTAGTTAAAAGTGATTCCAATTTTTTAGCATTTAAAGAATCCGATTTAAAGAAATTTTCTTCAAGCTATTTAGAAAAAGGTTTTAAAGTAAACAATAACACACTTACATTCGATTTGTCGGAATTTAACGCAGCTATTCCTGTAAATATTACTGTTTATTCTAACAATCTTCAAGAGTTAAAATTAGAAGGTAACGCAAAATTAGAAATGGGAAATGACAGTATTTTTAAAACAAATTCTTTTAAAATATATGCCGATGGTGCTACTAAATCAGATTTATATTTAGACGTTGAGAAACTGGAAGCACAAATTAATGGTGCAAGTAAATTAACCTTAGATGGCAAAGTAACAGAGGGGAAATTAGAAGCTACCGGAGCATCAAAAATTAATGCAATTGGAATGGCTTTTGAAAATTTAAATGTTGAAGCAAATGGAGCTTCTAAAGTATCGGCTACTGTAAAAAATAACTTAAAAGCCGAAGCTAGCGGTGTTTCAAAAATAGAATTTGCAGGCAATCCTAAAAATGTAGATAAAAACTTAAGTGGAGCATCAAAAATTGATAAAGTAAACGGTGAAGATGTTGAAGATGGACACGTTACAGGTGAAATTTCAGTACAGTCGAAAAATAAAAATAAACATAAAAAACACAGTAATAAAATGACAGAAGCATTTGGCGGTATAGAAATTGGTGTTGGTACTTTTGTTACTCCAAACATGAATACAACCTTAGATAATTCGAATAAAAACTTAGAAACAAACCTTGGAAGTTCATGGCGTTTTGCACTTAATTTTGGCGATTGGGATTTGCCTATTGTAAAAGGCAGATTAGCTTTAACTACAGGATTAGGATTTAGTTTTGACCATTACGGTTTTAAAAATAAAGACACTTTAATGAATGGTGAAAACACAAAAACATTGGAATTTAAAGCTACTGATGCAACTTTATCAACTAGTAGATTGAGCCAATTTAACTTAACTATGCCTTTGTTAATTAAGTACAACAGCAGTTATAATAAAAAGGACAATAGATTTTATTTTGCTACTGGAATTATTTTAAATTACACTGTTGGAAACTCAATTTATACCGAATATAGCAACAAAGGCGTAGAATATGAAAAACGTTATACTTCCGATTTTTTTGTAAACAAATTTAGAGCAGATGCTACCGTAAGAATTGGATATAATCACACAAGTGTTTTTGCTAACTTTGGTTTGGTTCCTATGTTCGATACAGCCAAAGTAACAGATACTCGAACCATGCAAGCTGGATTAGCGTTTAACTTTTAAGATAAAAAACAAATTTTTAAAAGACTGTTTCAAACAAGAAGCAGTCTTTTTTGTTGCTTAAAATGTAACAATAAAACTTACAATTTTACCTATTACTATTTTGATAAATAAATGGATAATAATTTAAAAAAATAAAACTTGAATTTCCAAAAAAACATAACCTTTATCAATCAAAATGAATTAGTTTTAAATAACAATCATTATGCTGTACAATTAAGAAATGTGTCGTTAATTCCCACATCTGATTTTTTGCTTTCAACTATTTATTTTTGGAACAATCTTTCAATGGTTCATTACTTTAATTTTGAAAGTTCGTTTTTGTTAGTGCTGCTAAATCCTCCTTCTGGTATGGCTTTTGGTCATTTGCTTACTCCAAATCTTACTGAAGAATTAATTGAAAACTGTAAAAATGAAATGAAATATTTAGGAGTACAAAAACTTAAAATCACCTGTCCTAATATTTCCGAAAATACTAATTTCCCATTTATAAAATTGATTTCAGAACGGGATGATTTTGAGTACGTTTATAACTTAAATGATATTGCTTTATTACAGGGCAGCCAATATAAAAAACAACGAAATTCAGTATCCAAAGCAATTAAAGAAAATGGAAATTTAAGGACTGAAAAAAGTGATTTGAGCACAATTGAAGATATAGATGAATTGAAAGGTTTTTGTGAAGATTGTATGCAAATAAAATCAGAAAAAAGTAGTTTATATAATTCCAATTTGCAAAAAGAATGGCTTGCTTTTCAAAAATGCTTGGATATGAATAAATCATTTAATTTGAAAATTTTGAAGCTTTATGCTAACAATATTTTGAGTGGTTTTATAATATATGAAGAATTAAATAATGAATGGATTGTTGGACATTTTTTCAAAACCAAGAATGGTTTGGGGGTATATTTACTCAAAGAATTGGCTGCAAATTTATCAGCTCAAAACTTTAAATATTTTAACTTTCAAGAAGATAGGGGAGTGGAATCGTTGCGGTATTTTAAGCAACAATTAAATCCTGCTTTTTATCTAAAATCATATAGTATTGCATACAACTAATATGAGTCCATTTTTACATCGAATAGTATTGTTTTTAACTGGTGCCACCACGTTTACTATTATTAATTATAGTTTCGATTTTGTGTTGTATCCGCTTGCTTTATACCATTTGGGTGTGGTTTATGGTTTTAGTGTAATGGTGGTTTTATCTTTTTTATTTTGTTGGTTTTATTTCCTAATTTACGATTATTTAAAACGTGATTTCTTAGGAATTGAATTTTCGAAAGAGAAAATGAATGCCATTATTGCAAG
>JBMOGB010000330.1:0-4462 GCA_049318585.1 Bacteroidia bacterium
GTAATTTTAACCAATGGAATTGATAGCAGACGCAAGTTGGAGAATGGATTAAATACCCGTTGGAATGCCAATGAATTTTGGACCATTAACGTGCTTTATAATTTTGGAGAACGCAGTTATTTATCTGAGTTTTTTATACAGCAAAATTATAGTTATAAATATACCGAATGGAAACCAAAATTGATTTATCAGGCCAATAAAAACTATAGAACAACATTGAATGCAGGTTATTTTGAAGCCAATAACGCCAAAGAATATGGCAATCAAAAAGGAAAAACAACGGAAATTGGTTTAGAAATGCGTTATAACTTTACTCAAATTGGTGCCTTAAGTGCCAAGTATAGTTTATACCAAGTGGAGTTTAATGGTGAAGCTGGCAGTAATTTAGGTTATGATATGTTGCAAGGATTAACCACTGGCAAAAACCAAGTTTGGAATATTAATTTACAACAACGCATTGGGCAAAATATTCAAATAAACCTGAACTACGATGGACGCACATCGGGCATTAGCGATACCATTTTGCATACTGGAAGAATGGAAGCACGTTATATATTTTAAAGATTGAAAGATTACAAGATTGGAAGATTGATTGAATCAACCGTAGGTGGCAGACCTATGTGTCTGCCTAATATATGCGTGTTTGCTCAGAAGTAAAAAAATAAAAATATTACCTAAAATATTCTGAAATTTAATAGTTATTTTTGTTTAAAATATTTAAAAAAATGAATACATTAACCCTTCGAAAAAAACTACATAATTTTATTGATTCTGTTGAACAAGACAAATTAGAAGCAATTTATACCATTTTGAAAAATGATATTGAAGTAGATTCATTATTAACTTTATCACAAAAAAAGGAACTTGATTTAAGACTTGAAGAATACCTAAACGAAAAAGGTGAAAATTATTCTTGGATTGAAGCTTTAAAAGTCATAAAACCAAATTTAGATTAATATGGAATACGCTTTGTTATTAAAGGATAAAGCCGTTGCCGAAATAAAGTTAGCCTACGATTGGTATGAAGAACAAATGGATGGCTTGGGAGAACGATTCTCAAATATTGTTAAACAAAATAGTGAATTAATTTTAAGCAACCCAAATAGATTTAAAACTACATACAAAATCTTCAAAGAAATATATTTGAGGGAATTTCCATTTGTGATTGTTTATTTTATAGACCAAACAAATGCTAAAATTGTAATCATTTCGGTATTTCATTGTAGTAGAAATCCTAAATTGAAATTCAAGAAATAAAGTTTGAAAGATTGATACTATATAATCTAAAGGCAGACCTATGTGTCTGCCCGATAAAAGGAGAAACATATTTTCAAAATAAATGATGTTTTTTGAGTTTGGAATAAAATGGATTCATTTTTATCATGAGCACAAGTTAAATTATTAAAAAAACCAACCCCCTTCCCTATTTCTAATTTAATAATAAAACATAAAAAAAGCTGAACCATTTACGATGCAGCTTTTAAGTATTTTATTTTTATCTCTTTAAAAGTCCAGAACCATCTTTTTCGTAATCTTCTATGAAACTTTTAATTTTTTCGGCAGCTATTCGTTTAGCAATTACCTTTTTGTTTTTATCAATAATATATAAAACAGGAGTGCTATAAACATCATAATATTGACGGAAATTAGTTTCGTTCAAAGGATCGTACAAGTTCAATTTCCAAGGGAATTTTTGTTCTATTAAATATTTCTTCCACTCTTCTACCGTTTCAGTCATACTTACAGGAAATAAATCAAAATTTAAAGGTAATGTTGGTTTCAATACTTTTGAACCTTTATTTTTTAATTTGATTATGTTGTTTTGTGCAAATATTTCTTTGTTTAAATCTTTATATGCCTCAACAATTTTTGGCATTTCCTCTTTGCAATGTCCGCATGAAGCGCTCCAAAACAAAACCAAAGTATACTTTGAATCCATATTATAAAGACTATGATATTGTCCATTAGTATCAAGCATTGTTAAGTTTTTAACTTTAGCACCTATTAAATTATGTCTAAGTTTTTCAACCCTATCTTTCATTTTCCAAATTAGCAAACTATCAACCCAATAAGCTTTTCCTTTGGCATAATAATTATCAATTAAATGAACAAAAACAGCGTCCATACCCATGTATTGCGATGATTCATAATAATTGGTTGTCCAAAACAAGCAGAATTTAAAATTCTCTTTGCCTTTTTCAGCTAACTTTAAAACTTTATCAGCAGTTTCATTAATGCTATCAGGAATTTGTGGAACTACTTTTAACATAAAAGTTTCAAACTTTGGAAAAAAGATAGGAGTTCTTGTAATTCTATCATCCGAAAAGTCAAAATTATCGAAGTAATGTTGTTTGTAATAATTATATTGAAAATTAGAATCAATAATTTCACCTTTCTCGTTTTTGGGAGCTGGAGGAACATCTATTTCTTGCATCATTTTAAAAACTTTACTTATTAAAGTAGTGGGATTATTTTCAAAAATAATTTTTCTTTGAGCTGTTAAGTCCTTCATCAAACTACGATAAGTATCCATTAATTTATCTTCTTCGGCAGTATTTTTAGCATCTTTAGCGGCTTTAATTTTAATTTCTAATTCGTTGGCTTGTTTGCCAATATTTGCCGAAAATTGATTGTATTTAAAAAACACCTCATTTTCGTAAGAACCTTTTACAATCATATTTTCTATCAATGAATTGGTATCAGTTTCTAAACTAAATACTTGTTCAGTTACTATAAAATCGAACAAAAGCGACTTATCGGCAGTAGCTATTAAATATACACCACCTTCCAATTTTCCATCGCCAGAAAAAATCATTTTACCTTTAACATCAGTAATTGCACTGTCTCTCAAATATTGTTTATCGCCAAAGTAATATCCAAGGTAAAACATCTTATTTTGATAACCTTTTATGGTTACTGTAATTGAATGTCCTTGAGTTGATTTTTCTGAATTGGCCTCTAAATTGGTTTTAGCTTTACCTTTTTGTGCCAAGGCAATAAAACTTAAACTTGATAATAAAATAATGGTCGAAATTTTTAAAATACGCATGTGTAATTTTTTTATTTGGCGGTAAAATTAAGAAAAAACTACACTAGAATAAAAAATAAAAAATGTTTAACAATTTTTTAAGTATAAATTTAAAAATTATATTTGATATAAAATAGCAATCTATATTAATTTAAAGTTTGATATAGCGCAAGTGTTTAATAGATTTGCCCCATAAAAATTCACGAAATAAAATTTTAAAATGAAAAATATAACAGTAATTGGTTCAGGTACAATGGGAAATGGTATTGCGCATACATTTGCTCAGTATGGTTACCAAGTAAACTTAATAGATGTAAATGAAGTTGCTTTGCAAAATGCAATTGATACCATTGGTAAAAATTTAGACAGACAAGTTACAAAAGGTTTGATTTCTGAAGTTGACAAAACTGCAACTTTAGCTAATATTACTACTTATACTAACTTAAAAGATGCTGCAAGCAATGCAGATTTAGTAGTAGAAGCGGCAAGTGAAAACATGGCCATTAAGTTAGATATTTTTAAACAATTGGACGAAATTTGTCCTGCTCATACCATATTGGCTTCAAATACTTCTTCTATTTCTATTACAAAAATTGCAAGTGTTACCAAACGTCCAACGCATGTTATTGGAATGCATTTTATGAATCCAGTGCCTGTAATGAAATTGGTAGAAATAATTAATGGTTTTAAAACCAGCGAAGAAGTTACCGAAACCATTTTAACACTTTCAAAAGCAATAGGAAAAATACCAGCTTTAGCCAATGATTATGCGGGTTTTATAGCTAATAGAATTTTGATGCCAATGATCAATGAAGCCATTTTCTGTTTACAACAAGGTGTTGGTTCTGTTGAATCTATTGATACCGTTATGAAATTAGGAATGGCTCACCCAATGGGTCCTTTACAATTAGCCGATTTTATAGGTTTAGATGTTTGCCTTGCTATTATGAATGTATTGCACGAAGGCTTGGGCGATCATAGATATGCACCATCTCCTTTATTGGTAAACATGGTAACAGCCGGAAATTTAGGGGTAAAATCAGGTGAAGGATTTTATGTTCATACTGCTGGTAGCAAAGATTTAGTAGTGAGTCATCGTTTTAATAACCATAGATAATTTATCATTTATTTTTTACCACATATAAAAATCTTGTAACTTCATTGTTGCAAGGTTTTTTTTATTTAATCAATTACAATTCTCATCTCTAAATGTAACAATTGTTGCAAAACACCAATAAAAGAAGGCTTAGTTTTGCATCATAAATAAATAAACAAAAAAACAAATGAAATACTTAGTTATAGGAGCAGTTGCAGGTGGTGCCAGTACAGCCGCAAGATTAAGAAGATTAGACGAACACGCGGAAATTATAATTTTTGAAAAAGGTGAATATATATCTTATGCCAATTGTGGTTTACCATATTATATTGGCAATG
>JBMOGB010000331.1:0-4458 GCA_049318585.1 Bacteroidia bacterium
AACGGAGCGTCCAACATTAGATTAAGGATTGAGGGGGATATCCGGTAAGACAGGAGCAATTATTATATATATAATACTATATATACTAAATGTTCTTAAAATGCATTCTTTAACCTTTTTACCCCTTATATCTGCAATAAGTATGTAACAATAAAAAATAACTAGAATTGCAAACATAATCTGTTGAATTAATAAGAATACTAACATAATTTCTAATTTTTAAAGGTGAATAATAATGCAAAGATATACGCAATTACGGATAAATAAAACATATTTTCTTATTTATAATAGATTCTAAATAACAAAACAATGAAAACAACTGTAAATGAAAGAATTAAGGAGCTTATCAAGCATTTTGAAATAAATGATAGGCAATTTGCTTTAAAAACCGGAATACCAAACACAACTTTAAGTACTTATTTAAAAAGAGGTACTGATCCGGGTAGTAATTCAATAAGTCTTATATTAAAGGCTTTTCCCAATGTTTCGGCTCAATGGTTATTGTTGGGCGTGGGCGAAATGATAAACGAAAATGAAGTACAGTTACCCGGCGGGGCAATACAAATTGCTCATTCAATAAATGGTTTTACAGAAATGCTGAATAAAATAACTGAACAGTCGGCTGAAAATGCTTTATTAAAAGAAAGGTTACGCGTGCTGGAGGAGAAAAAGACTGATTACGATATGGTAGCCAGTCCAGTTGCTAAATACGGTGAGAAATAAACTTTTACATTGTAATTGTATTTGCAAAAATATATTGCTACATTTGCAGTTGAATTTAAACTAATTTATTCAACTCTAAAAAATGTATGTGTTATGAAAAAGGTAATGTTATTAGTATTAGTATCTTTATTAATTGTAGGTTGTAGTGTTAAATATAAACAAGTTGGCAGGTTTAATATGGTTTCAACCAGAAATGTAAATATGTCAATACCTTACGAGCGGCTTACAACATATACAAATGCTACAAGTAGAGATTTGAAAAGAAATAAAGCAAAAACAATAGATGAAGCAATAGACGCGGCTGTAAAAAAAGTTCCGGGCGGTGAGTTTTTAATGAATGTAAAAGTTTTTGCTATTGATACTACTTATTATGCTATAGAGGGCGATGTATGGGGTGTAAGAATAAATAATAACAAATCCCGCTAAAATCACGCTCACTTGATTATAGAAAAAGTATTCGTATATTTGCATCCCGAAAAAACAACAAAAAACATTTTTATGAAAACAGCTAAAACAACATCAAAAACAGCCGAAACGCCTAAAAAAATATCTAAATTTGGTATGGCAATGGAAAAACATCAAGGATTGGTAAAAATTGTTGATATGAGAGCCGTAATGAAATAATTATGAGATATTTAATAGATACCAATATACTTATTTTTGCAATATCCGACAAGGATTGTTTGAGTAAAAATATACAATCAATTCTAAATGAATATGATAGTGATTTATTCATAAGCTCATCAAGTATTTTTGAATTACTTCATTTATTTCAAAACGGCAGAATATCTACCAAAATAAAAACGGCAAAAGATTTTCTTTTAACCATTGAAAAAGATTTTAATTTAAAAGTGCTTCACTCCAAAAAAGAGCATTTTGATACCTTTGCCAAATTACCAATAATAAAAGGGCATAATGATCCTATCGACCGTATTATTATTTCGCAGTCGATAACCGAAAAAATACCACTTATCAGCTCCGATGGTAAATTTAAGGAATATAAAACTTTAGATTTTATTTACAACGATAAAAAAGCCCGCTAAACACTAGCGGGCTTTTTCTTTCCAGTCCTGTAATATCCGAAATTGTTTTTTAGTACCCTCCGGGCTTGCATGTATGTAGGTCATGGATGTTTTAATGTCGCTGTGGCCTAATATGTTCATTATAAGGTACGGATTTTGCGATATGTCGGCCAGCAAACTAGCGCAGGTGTGCCGGGCTACATGGAAAGTAAGATGTTTCGGTATTTCGGCCATTTCGCCCAGCATTACCAGTACTGTACTTATATAGGTTCGGCTCACTGTGGGGAACAATGTCGGTTCGTTGTGTGCATTGATCCATCGGCGGGCTATTGCATCAGGCCGCCCATCAAACATCAAGCCAATAGGGTGTATCAGGTCGTGTCCGTAGCCTTTTATGGTGTGTAGGTTTACCACGTAACCATCGGGCGTGTCGGTGAGGTCGGTTTTAAGTAGTGCCAAGTTGTCGCTAATTCTTAGCCCGGTGTAGCAGCTATATAAATACCTGTCGCGTATCATGGCAATGTTATACATTTTCGACAAGTCCAAGGCGGCCAGCGCGTCCAGTTCGGCTATGGTGTGCATTGTTTGCTTAGGTTCGGGCTTGAATTTTTGCAGCTTTACAAGGTCGTAGGGGTTATGCTGTAATATTCGCTTTTTAATGGCTATTTTAATGTACTTTTGCGTAAAAATGTGCAATCGTGCTACCGTGCTATCGGCGTACGTTTTACGGTAGGCTATATCCAGTAATTCAATGTGCTTTTCGGTTAGCTTATCGGTGGAAATGTCGCCAAGTACCCCGCGCACAATTTCGATGTTGTAACGATATTTGACAATGCTTTTTAGCTCCAGCTCCGGCTCTTCTTTTAGGCACACGGTAATAAAATCACAAAAACTTTGTTTATCTTTGCCGCCGGTACTGTTTTTTAGTGCTGTGAAGTCGAAAATGTTGCCGGCCTCTTCAGTTTTGTAGGCCAGCTTTTCGAGATCGTGTAATTTGGTTTTTAGAATGTGGTTTACGGTTGCCGCCTGTGGGTGTTTAGTAATTACTAAACTTTTGGCAACATCCCAGTATTGAGGTTCGATAAATACGCCTGTGGCGATGTACCTGTACCGGCGGTTAAAATAACATTCAATTTTGATTTCGGTTTTGGCTCCCGGATCGTTTTCTTTAGGCTCAATAATAAGTTTGAACTGCATAGCGTAGTAGTTTTAGTAATAAATGTACCATCTTTAAGCAAATGTTTGTACCATCATTTCGGGCAATCAAAATCAATGGTACAATTTCGGGTACAAATATACTATTTTATATTATTTATTACTATTTATTCAGCCATTAAATAAAACTAAAATGCAGTATATCAATATACAGTTACTTATTATTATTTATTAATACGCCTCTTTAGCTCAGTTGGTAGAGCAACTCATTCGTAATGAGTAGGTCGCGGGTTCGAGTCCCATGAGAGGCTCATAAAAATTTCAAACTTCATTTTTTCCATTATGTTGATGTTTCAAAGCGGTTTACTAGCAACATTTATCCCTGAAATCCTCATGGTGATAGGCTTTGTATTCTGTTTATTCACTTCCGGCTTAAATTCTAAAAGCTCAACAATTGAGAAATATCCGGAGTCAAATCAAAACTCAATTTTTGTTCAAAACACACCTGTTTTTCAACAACATTCGGTATATCAATTTCAAACGTCGATAGAACTTGTACAAAGAAGTAAATATATTGCACTCTTTAAAGTTGAAAAACTGAAATTCACTTTCTTTAAATCAGTTTTTACACTTTCGAAATTAATTGATTATGTTGAATTTTCGCGACCACCTCCTTGTTTTTTGTATTGAAAAATAGATATTTCAAACTATTATCTATAAATAATTAACAAAGCATTTATACAATACAAAAACAAAAAATGAACAAAATATTTCTAGCTACAATAATAATTATAGCCTTTTCTTCAAATTCTATTTTAAGTCAAAGCGAAGCTAAACCGAAAGTTCCAAAACAAATTAGTTTTGAGGCAGGATACAGAAATGTATTTACGGTAATTGACAATAGTCCATTAATTACAAATCCATTTAGCAATAAAGCAAGCAATGGTTACGGTTTTCTTTTCGATTATGCATGGCAACTCAGCGGATTGAATGGGAAAAAGGCAGCTGCATTTATTACTGTTCCCATTGGTTACACAGTTATGATGCCTGATGATGCTTCCTCAAAAAGAATCACTATGCTTAATTATGGCTGGACAGTTCGTCACGAATTAGCCAAAAGCGGTCAGATAGTGCCATTTTTGGGTTATGGGTTATTACTTAACACATTGAAGATCGATGGAACGCTTGGTTCGGTAATGGGACATCAAACACAATTTGAAGGTGGTGTAAATTTAAATACAAGTACGCGACTAAAATACTTTGCAAAAGTACAATGTAGCTATACTTCTTACCCTAAATTTGGTGCAAAAGAACGAATCCACTTTATGTATGCCGATTTAAGAGTTGGTGTACGGTTTTAGAAATACATTTACCAAAACAAATTTCAACAACAAAGGCTACCGTAATTGGCAGCCTTTGTTTTATCTAGAATCTTGGTTCTTGAGTCTTGGTTCTTGGCTCTTGAATCTTGGCTCTTGAATCAGTTACTCAAGTCCTTCCAGGTCTTTTACAGCTTCCTTTTTCGACTCAACTTTAATTTTATTTATCTGGTTATCGG
>JBMOGB010000332.1:0-4390 GCA_049318585.1 Bacteroidia bacterium
ACTGCGAAAACAAAGGTTGGAAAACTGAAGTGTTAGATTTTACAGAAGGAAGTGCAGGCGGTTACAAGGAAATTGTAATGGAAGTAACTGGTGATGATGTTTATGGAATTTTAAAATACGAAAGTGGCGTTCATCGTGTTCAACGAGTGCCTGATACCGAATCGCAAGGACGTGTGCATACATCGGCTGCATCGGTGGTTGTATTGCCAGAGGCAGAAGAAGTAGATGTAGAATTAAATCCGGCAGATATTGAAATGCAAACTTCTCGTTCGGGAGGTGCTGGAGGACAAAATGTAAATAAAGTAGAATCGAAAGTTCAGTTAACACACAAGCCTTCGGGAATAGTTGTTGTTTGTCAGGTAGAGCGTAATCAAAAGGGAAACAGAGAGCGTGCCATGCAAATGTTAAGAACAAAATTGTACGAAATTGAGCTAAAAAAACATGTGGATGGAATAGCTAGCAAGCGTAAAACCATGGTTTCATCGGGCGATAGATCTGCTAAAATTAGAACTTATAATTATCCGCAAGCTCGCGTTACCGATCATAGAATTGGATTAACAAAATACAATTTGCCTGATGTAATTAATGGAGATATTCAAGAATTTATTGACCAACTTCAAATTGCGGAAAATGCTGAAAAGCTAAAAGAAGGCGTAATGAATTAGTAGTTTTTTAGCTGAAAAACACTGCTATTTATTAAAATGTTAAATTTTGAATAGTTATCCAATCATTTAACTTAAAAAGTTATGTTTGGTGCTTTGTAAATAATAGAATGAAAAATTTAAAATATTTATTTTTTGTAATAACAATTGTAACCATTTTTGGTTGTAAAAAAGGTTATGAAGGAAGTTTGAGTTCAAATCCGAACCCTGAAACTTTTATGGCAATAAATAAAATAGAACGAAGTGGCGAAAATCGTTTAACAACAAGAGTTGACGCCTATTGGTGGGGAACTTCAAGCAATGGTTATGTAGTTGGTTTTGAAGTATCGATTGATAGCATGAAAACTTGGACTTATACAACCAGAACTGACAGCAGTATTTTATTAATAATTCAGCAAGGAAGCGACACTGCAGACATAGATGTTTTTGTTAGAGCTATTGATAATAATGGGCAAAAAGATTTAACTCCTGCAAGTTTAAAATATCCTGTTAGAAACTCTGCTCCCAGTATTTTTATGGCCAATATTGCAGGTAAAAAACCAACTGTTTCTTTTCCTGCTGTTCACTTTTTTTGGACTACTAATGATGCTGACGGTTTACAAGATATTGATGGTTTTGACGTGTTTTTAAACGATACAACCAGTTCAGCTTATACGTTACAAAGTTCGGTTTTAGATATAACTATTCAAGCCGACACAAGTTTTTCAAACGAATGTTTTGTATATACAGGTACTAAATTAAATGCTTTAAGTTTAAAAATAAAAGGGTTGAAATACGATTCCATGAATTATTTTTATGTAAGGGCATTTGACAAAGCAGGTTTGCGTTCAAAATTTGCAAAAGATTCTATTTTCATCAAAAAACCTAAATCAAAAACCCTTTTTATAAACGGATATTTGACTTCACGTAATGCTCCACAAAATTTTATTTCAACTAGAATTTCATCGTTTGTGCCATCTTTCGATTTGTTGCTAATAAACGATTATAATTCATTGCTTTCAACTTATACCGAACAAGCTCCAGATGTATTAACTCAAGCTCGAATATTTTCGTTTTTCAATAAAATTATTTGGATTAGCGATGAAGGAGCCACTTCAAATACATTGGCATTGGCACAACAATCTACCGATTTGTTTTTTGAAAATGGTGGACGAATGTTTATGATGTGTAATTTTGGTTCCGATATTCAAAACGAATCGGATTATTTTGGTTTTACACCCATTCAAAAATTAGCTAGTGACCCAAGTGGATTGGCCATTAGGATGAATGTAAATGATTTGGTTACTCCTTTTGATAACAGTTGGCCAACTTTAAAATGCAATACAATTATTTCGAGTGCAAGACCATTTTACACTCAAACAGCTTCAAGTGGAACAAGCAATTTCGACTCAATTTACAATGCTAGTTTAATTACACTTGGCACCTCAGGTGTAAATCCTTGGTTAGGTCAATCAAATGTGATTTCAAAACGTATTTCATTAAAATATAACAGAACAGTTTTGGTTTTTATGAGTTTACCCATTCAAAACTTAAATGGAAATAACAACGCAAACGTATTTTTGGATAAGGTTTTAAAAACAGAATTGGGATTTTAAAATGAAAAATATTGTAATTTTTGCCTCGGGCAGTGGCAGTAATGCTGAAAATATAGCAACTTATTTTAAAGACAGTAAAACTGTAAATGTTAAAGCTGTTTTTACCAATAATGCCAATGCTGGTGTTATTGAAAAAATGAAAAAGTTCCAAATTCCTTGTATTGTTTTTACCAAGGATGATTTTAAAAGCAAGGAATATTTCTTAATAAGATTATACCAATATCGCCCTGATTTAATTGTACTTGCTGGTTTTTTGTGGTTAGTTCCTAATTACTTAGTACATGCTTATCCCAATAAAATGATCAATATTCATCCTGCTTTATTGCCAAAATTTGGCGGAAAAGGAATGTACGGAATGCACGTACATGAAGCTGTAAAAGCTGCCAATGAATCCGAAACAGGAATTACCATTCATTACGTAAACCAAAAATTTGATGATGGGAAAATTATTTTCAAAGAAAAAACACAACTCACCGAAAATGATACTCCCGAATCCATTGCCCAAAAAATTCATAAATTAGAAATGGCAAATTTCCCAGTTGAAATAGAGCGAATTTTGAAGTAAGTATTTGCACAATTATAAATTTAGTGTTTTTATTTAAATTGAACATCAAATTATGCAAAAACAAGTTTATCGTTTAAATTTTTAAAGTAATCAAACCGTTAAGCATAGCAAATATGTAAAAGATATTATACAGATAAGTTAAATTTACTTTCTATTTTAGAATTTAACAATTCTAATTTTCCATATTATCCTTATTTTTGAAAAATTGATACCTCAAGCTAAAGAAAATGCAACCTATTATACAAAAACAAATACTTTTTGTAATGATACTTTTAAGTGTTTCATTGCTTTTTTCATCATGTTTTTCTTATCATGCTCAAATTGATAGTCAAACACGTAAAAAATTTAGGAAAACAGAAAAAGAAACAGCTTATGTTATCAACCCAAAAGAATTTTTAACTGAATATAATATTCTAAAAAAATCAAAAATGTATAATTTAACAAGTGATAGCGCAACTCAGTTAAAAATAAAGATAAATAAATTAATTAGATATAGGTTCCGAGGTTGTGCAACTCCACAAGCAACAGTTTTGATTTTTTCACTTGGACAATTTCCTGTATATTTTGAAGAAAATTTTAGCTATAAATTAGACGAAATTAGAAATGACAAAATAAAACAAATTGAACTTAAACTTATGGTTGAGAAAAGGGTTTGGTTTTGGGATATACTCTCTTGGCGAAAAAATATAAACAGAGAATTATCATTATCTCTGAGACAAGAAAAAATGAAAAAAATTAACCTTTATACAAAATAATCTACGTGTATCTTCGAAATCTGAGGGCAATATTTCAAACGAGAATTCTAAACCACTTCGAATTTAGAATTTAACAATTCTAATTTTCCATATTATCCTTATTTTTGAAAAATTGATACCTCAAGCTAAAATAGACGAAATAATATATGTTGCCAATATTGAACAAGTTATTGGCGATTATGTGCGTTTAAAGCGCAGGGGTTCAAACTTAACTGGACTTTGTCCTTTTCATGCCGAAAAATCCCCTTCGTTTTCGGTAAGTCCTGCCAAAGGAATTTTCAAGTGTTTTGGTTGCGGTAAAGCCGGCAATGTGGTAAATTTTATCATGGAACACGACAGTTTGGGTTATATTCCTGCATTGAAGTTTTTAGCTGAAAAATTCAATTTAGAGTGGCCCCAACAAGAATATGTAAACGTTGATGAAGAGAAAAAACAACGTGACGAAAAGGAAAGTTTACAAATTCTCAACAACTGGGCAAACGATTATTTTCAAGATATTTTATTAAACAATGAAATAGGCCAAGCCATTGGTTTAAGTTATTTTGAAAACCGTGGTTTCAGAAACGATACCATCAAAAAATTTAACTTAGGATATAGTTTAGATAGTTGGTCGGCCTTTTTCGATAAGGCAATTGCCAATCAATTTAGCGAAGACTTATTGTTTAGCTCGGGTTTGGTTAAACATAAAGAAGATGGAAAAAAGTATGATGCTTACCGTGGTCGAGTAATTTTTCCCATTCATAACTTAAACGGAAAAGTAATTGCATTTGCTGGCCGTTATTTAAAAAAAGAACCCAATAGTCCTAAATATGT
>JBMOGB010000333.1:0-4379 GCA_049318585.1 Bacteroidia bacterium
GTGGCTTTGAAGTAAGCCTTTTTGAACGCAGACCCGATATGCGTAAAAATAAAATATATGCTGGAAAATCAATCAACTTAGCATTATCAACTCGTGGGTTAAATGCTTTATCAAAAATTGGGTTAGACGCAGAAATATTAAACGATGCCATTCCAATGAATGGGCGAATGATGCACAGCACAAAAGGAGAGCTAACTTATCAGCCATATGGGAAAGAAGGCCAAGCTATTAACTCTGTTTCTCGCGGACGATTAAACACCAAGTTGGTTGAATTGGCCGATAAATATCCAAATATTACCATTTATTTTAACGCAAAATGTATTGATGTAGATTTAGCCAAAAACTTAAGTGTTTTTGAAATGGAGGACGGCTCACACAAAGAAGTTTGGAGCGATAGAATTATAGGAACAGATGGCGCTTTTGCTGCTACTCGTGGTAAAATGCAAATTTCTGACAGGTTTAATTATTCGCAAAATTATTTACATGTTGGCTATAAAGAATTATCAATTCCTGCTGGCGAAAACAACCAGTTTTTAATGGAAAAAGAAGCGCTTCATATTTGGCCTCGTGGTGCTTTTATGATGATTGCTTTGCCAAATCCTACTGGCGATTTTACTTGTACTTTATTCATGCCTTTTGATGGAGAATTTGGTTTTGAAAACTTAAAAACCATTGAACAAGTTAACGATTTTTTCAACACTCATTTTTCTGATGCAGTTGCTTTAATGCCAACTTTGGTTCAAGATTTTTTCAATAATCCTACATCAAGTTTAGTAACTGTAAAATGTTTTCCTTGGGTAAAAGAAGATAAATTAGCTTTAATGGGCGATGCTGCTCATGCTGTGGTTCCGTTTTACGGCCAAGGTATGAATTGTAGTTTTGAAGACGTGGTAGTTTTTGATGAATGTGTAGAAAAATATTTCCCTAATTGGACAAAAATATTTGATGAATACCAAAATCTTCGTAAGCCAAATGCTGATGCAATTGCTGATTTGGCAGTTCAAAATTATTACGAAATGGCCGATAAAGTAGGCGATAAACATTTTCTTCATAAAAAACATATTGAACATGATTTAAGCGACTTATATCCCGATAAATTTAAATCGCAATATGAGTTGACTACTTTTAGTCTTTCGCCTTATAGCTATGCTTTAAGTCAAGGAAAAAAGAATGATATTTTATTGGAGAAAATTATTGCCGATGGAAATGAATCAAAAATATCTGATGCCAATTACATGGATACACTTTGGCATTTATTAGCTTAATAGTACAATTTTAACTACAAAAATTACAACTGTTAATAGGTTTTGTAATTCCTTATTTTATTCAATTTATATTTGCTTTGATTGAACAGAATCAAAAGCAATATAGTTAATAGCAAAGTGTTCAATGAATACTTTGCTTTTTTATTTTTAAAAGAACTTATTTATGAAAAAACAATTGATTACCATTTTAGTTGGAATTGCTTTCCAATTAAACGTTTATGCGCAAAGTAATATCAGCGAAAAGTTGGCCATTTCTCAAATATTAATTAAGCAGCAAGGCGCTTGGAACAAAGGAAGTATTGAAAAATATATGTCATATTATTGGTTCAGCGATAGTTTACAATTTATTGGTAAAAAAGGCATAACTTATGGTTGGCAAAACACGTTAGATAATTACAAAAAATCGTACCCCGATACTACAGCCATGGGTCAACTAACTTTTGAGCTAAATAGCATTGATATTTTATGTAAAAACAATGGTTTTGTAATTGGTAAATGGTTTTTAAAACGTGAAAAAGGTAAAGGTGATTTGGGAGGTTGTTTTTCGCTATTACTAAAAAAAATAAAGAAAAAATGGGTCATTGTTGCTGATCATTCTTCTTAGTTTGGTTGATTGGTTGATTGGTTGATTAGTTGATTGGTTAATTAGTTGATTGGTTAATTAGTTGACAGGTTTACAGGTTGATTGGATTAAATCTTACTATTTGAAAATCATTTTTGTCTGAAATAATATTGATTAGTCAATAAGGGCAAAAACTAACTTTATAAATATTTATTTACCCTCATGTATTCATTTCTAAAAATACTCCGATAGGAGTTTAATGTTGGTAATAAAATAAGGTGTTCCTTACCTAAATGTCCCGCATGGGCTGTATACAAAGGAGTTAACAGGGTTTTACCCAAAAACCGATTTTCAAAAAAAATGCCCGAAAGGGCAAAAAAAGGGCAAGCTTACTGCATCGCACCGCTACAACTTTATGCCCTTGCTACATTCCTGTCCTGGGGGGTTAAAAGGAGCTGGTCGTACAGAGCTTACCCGACTGCGAAAGTAGGTATTTTTGTGTTTTATGCAAATGTTTATTTTAAATAAGTTTCCATATCACTTTGTATATTGATTAATAGTTCGGAAATAGTTTTATTATACAACTAAAAACCACTTTTTGATTACTTATTATTGAATCGAATAAAAAATGAAATTTTTTCAGTACATATTATTAGTCTTTTGGTTTTTGTTAACAAATGTAGCTTTTGCTCAAAAAGATGCTGAAAGTTGGAGAGATAATTTAAAAATAGTTACACAAAATGGTAAGCAAGGCGTTTATAATACCAAAACCAAAAGGTTTGATATTCAACCTATTTACGATGAAATTTATAAAAAAAATGATAAGGAATTTGGCATATACCAATGCTTAAAAATAATAGGGTTTTGGTATGATAAAGATGAGGCCGTTAAATACGAATACAAAACCATAATTATTGATTCTAATAATTATGTGTTTGAGCCAACAGTTTCTCAGTGGTATTCAATAGTAAATAATGCTAAAAATAAGAAAGGAATTTACACATTTAGAAAAAATTTGTTCTTGACAAAAGTTGAATTTGATACAATTCTATTTGTAAATATAATTATTCCTTATGATGCAAAACCTTGGGGTAGTCATACATCTCCATCCTACAATTATAAACCCAATCAAGATTTATATGCAATTTTGGGTAAAAAAAATAAGTTTAAAATGTTGAATGTTGAACAAAATAAAATAGATACTTCAGCATATATTATTTATCTAAAAAGTAATGATGAATCATTTGACAATAATAATTCTAGCTATTTAAAGGATTCCAAACTTCAAGTAATTAACTTACCAGATTCTAATTATGAATTTGATAGTTCTTTTTATTTATTCAATTCTATAAAAGTTCATGTATTAAATACTGATATTGTAAAACACAATAATAAATATGGCCTTTACACTCATGAGGAAGGTAAGTTTTATTTACCCATTGAATATGATTCTGTTTTACAGGAGAGAAATTATTATAAAACTTATAAAAATGGCAAATTAGGTTATGCCAGAAGATGGAGCAAGGATAATTATACCATAATTACAGCGGATTCAAACATTGAAAAATTGGTAGATTTTGATAAAGAAATTTATACTTTAAAAATAAATGAAAAATGGGAGTTTCGAAATTTTTGTGACAATAATCGATATGATAGCATTTATATAGTCGATGAAAAATACACGTATAATAGAAAAGTTTTTCTAAAAAAAGATGGCAAATGGTCATTAAATTTTATGCCTTATGAAGGAGTATTTCCTAGAAATACTCCTACATCTAAATACTTAAATAAAAGGGAGAAAAATGAGTTATATAAAATAATTAGGAAGCAACCTTGTTGTGGGTACGAATATCAAACTCATTTTTTATGGGATTCAATTGCAATTTTAGATAATAATTATTCCTACTATTTATCTAAACAAAACAATAAAATTCTTATTTTAAATGGTGGAGGTATCACTCAAATAAAACTTGAAGAAAAAAAGGTGAACAAAGTTGGTTTGGAGAAAATACTTGGGGGACATGAGTTTGTATACGTTGTGATAAACAAAAAATATCTATTCCTAAAACCATACAAAGCAAAAATGTACTTGTATAATGGTAAGTTAGTTAAAAAGCCCAAAATATCTGTTTATGCTAAAATAAATAGATATGTAAGAGTCCGAAAATGGAAAATTAAAAGCTATTTACGAGAACGTAAATTGGCAAGAAAAGAGAAAAAATTGAACAAATAATAAAAACATTTGGTTATAAAATATATTTTGAAAATCCTTTTACTATAATAGTTTTGCGCTATAACGGATTGGCTTTAAAAACCAATCAACTTATTAACTCAAAACTTAATTAACCGATGAAGGAACTAGTAAACCAATTAAACGAAAATTTAGCTAAAGTATATTTAGGTGGAGGAGCAAAAGCGGCTGCCAAACAAAAAGAAAAAGGCAAAATGTTGGCTCGTGAACGGGTTGAATATTTATTAGACAAAGATAAACCACAGTTAGAAATTGGTGCTTTTGTTGGGCAAGATATGTATGCCGAACATGGCGGTTGTCC
>JBMOGB010000334.1:0-4376 GCA_049318585.1 Bacteroidia bacterium
CAGGAACCAACTCAACCACAGCAGCAAATCCAACCACATCATATTGGTATTTTGCGGCACCAAATGCAGGTTTAGGTGCAATAGCTCGGGGACAAGTATTTATGCCATTTCATCCAAGCATAGTAGTGCCTAACGATGGACAAAAAGTTTACAGAATAATATATGCCGATATAGCAACAGGATGTAGAGCTGCCGATACTACAGACATAACGGTAAAAGGAATACCTAATGTTAGTATTTTAACCAATCCATTAGCCGATAGTGCGGTATGTTTGACTCAAGATAAAATGATATTTAACTTAAATCCAGATCCAGCTACATTGCCAGGAATAGATTCTATATCATTTACAGGAGCACCAAATTTAACAGCAAGTATAGGAGGCAGTTCAGCATTTTTAGACATAAAGAACAACCCTTCAATATTAGAGCAAGTGTATAACTTACGTTATTATTATAGAACATCTGAGGGTTGTTCAAACTCAGCCACTAAAGCCATCAGGGTTCAGTTTCCGCCCGATGTTCAATTAAGTAAAAATGGTTCAGCATGTGAATATGGAGGATCGTTTACGATAGATGTATTGAAAAGTCCAAGTTCAAAACATCCTTATAACTTGGCTTGGTCGGTAGTAAACGGAACAGGAGCAACAATTTCAAGTACCAATACTCAATTTACATATGCGCCATCGGCAGCCGAAAAAGCAGCAGGTAAAGTAACTATCAACATCATTACTACCAATAATGGTTTGTGTGCAGCAGCAAGCGATCAATCAGACTTTATAATTAATCCAAAACCTTTTGCCGATTTTACTGGAATTGACAGTGGTTGTGTTAGAGCAGGAATTCCATTAAATATTACTTTGACCGCGGCACCTAATCCTGTGCCTGATTGTAATTATATTTGGGAAATAGATGGTGTTGTAGAAATAGATAGTTTAAACAAATCGATTTATAACAAATCATTTACTACAGCTAAAACATATCCAATTAAGTTAACAATAATCAATAAAACAACGGGTTGTGTGGATACATCGGAAGTTAAAAATTCTACTGCTTGGTTAACTCCAACTGCTGATTTTGATCCTGATAAAACTGAAACTACAATTGCAAGACCATATTTTACATTTACCAACAAAACAAATCCATTAAGTAGTAATACATATACTTGGGATTTAAGTGTAGATCCAGTAACTTTATTGCCACGAACTTCTACAGTGGTAAACCCAACTGATATTGCATTTATTGCTGATACAGCACAAATAGCCATCAGGTTAGTGGCCATAAGCGATAAAGGTTGTATTGATTCTATTACTAAATATATTAGAATAAACCCTGATATTACTGTATTTATTCCTAATGTATTTTATCCTCAAACTGGAAATATAGGTGGTTCGACCTTAATGGATTGTTTGATAAATGGCATACCATGTAACCGACATTTCTTTGTGCAAGCCAGTGGATTTGAAAGCATAGAAATATATGTTTATAACCGTTGGGGTAAATTAGTTTATGAAGCAAAAGAGGATAAAACTACTTGGAAAGATCATAAAGGTTGGAATGGAACAGATATGAAATCTGGTGGAGAATGTCAGCAAGATGCATATGTTTATCAAATTTTTGCCCAAAGTTATAGTGGTAAAAAATACCAATATTCAGGTTCCGTTACCTTATTAAGATAACGATTTGAAGTATTAACAATAGTAACTAATTTTAAAAAGTTTGCAATTTTAAAAAATATGATTACTTTTGAAACGTATTAGTAATGAAAAAGAGGGGACAAAAGTCCCCTCTTTTATTTTAAAATGGATATAATAGAACAGTTAACAATTTGGACAAATGAGTATTTATCATCACATTTGTTTTTAGTAAATATAGAATGGAAAGTTGGCAGCAAAAAGGTTAGTATTTTTGTTGATGGAGATAATGGTGTGAGTATAGATGAATGCAGAATGTTAAGCAAACATCTTTCGGGCCATTTAGATGCCATGGAATATGGTGAAGAACCATATACAATGGAAGTTTCATCGCCAGGTGCTGAAAATCCTTTGATGTTTTTTAGACAATATCCAAAACATATAGGTCGAGAATTAAAAGTTACATTGCAACAGAATACTGAATTATTAGGAAAATTAGTAAAAATAGAAGGCGACATCATTACACTTCATTTAAAAGATACCAAGAAGGACTATAAAGCAAAAGATACCATTTTAAAGGAAATAAATATAAACGATATAAAAGAAAGTATTGTTCAAATAAGCTTTAAATAAATAAGGTATTTAAAGCTAATTTGAACAATTATCGAGAAAATAACATTTCGACAAGCTCAATGGCCGTGGTCGTTGAGCTTGTCGAAACGGATATAAATAGAATAAAATATAACAACAAAAACAATAAAATAGATTATGCATAGTGAAGGACTGATAAACTCGTTTGATGAGTTTAAGGAATTTAAAAACATAGACAGAGCCACGCTTCAACGTGTGCTGGAAGATGTATTTAGAACCATGTTACGCAAAAAATTTGTTACCGATGATAACTTTGATGTTATTATAAACGATAAAAGTGGTGACTTAGAAATTTGGCAAAATAGAAACATTGTTCACGATGGAGAAGTAGAAAATCCAAGAACACAAATTTCATACAGTGATGCAATTAAAATTGAACCTGATTTTGAAATTGGAGAAGATGTAACGGAAGAAGTTGGAATGGCAGTTTTTGGTAGAAGAGCTATTTTATCTGCTCGCCAAACCTTGTTAGGAAAAGTATTAGAACTAGAAAAAGACGAACTTTACAAAAAATATAAAGATAAAGTTGGTGAAATTGTTAGTGGTGAAGTGTATCAAATTTGGAAAAAAGAAATCATGGTGCTTGATGAAGAAGGCAATGAATTATTACTTCCAAAAATTGAAATGATTCCTGCTGACCATTACAAAAAAGGAGAATCGATTAAAGCAATTGTATTAAGAGTAGAAATGCATAATGGAAGCCCTAGAATTATATTGTCTCGTACTTCACCATTATTCTTGGAAAGATTATTTGAACTAGAAGTTCCTGAAATAATTGACGGATTAATTAACATCAAAAAAATTGTTCGTGAACCGGGTAAACGTGCTAAAGTAGCTGTTGAAAGTTATGATGATAGAATAGATCCAGTTGGTGCTTGTGTGGGAATGAAAGGTAGCCGTATCCATGGTATTGTGCGTGAATTACGTAACGAAAATATTGATGTAATAAACTACACCAATAACTTGCAATTATTAGTTACTCGTGCTTTAAGTCCTGCTAAAATTACAAGTATAAAAGTAGAAGAAACAGAAAAACGAGTTTCAGTATTTTTAAAACCCGATCAAGTAAGTTTGGCCATTGGAAACGGTGGTAATAATATAAAACTTGCTGGTAAAATGGTTGGTTACGAAATAGATGTTTATCGTGATGGTGAAAGTGAAGGCGATGACATAGATTTAGATGAATTTACAGATGAAATTGATAGCTGGATAATAGATGAGTTAAAAAACACTGGCTTAGATACTGCAAAAGCTGTATTAGGTGTGTCGAACGAAGATTTAGTAAGAAGAACTGAATTAGAAGAAGACACAGTAGTTGAGATTAAACGAATTCTTCAAGCTGAATTTGAATAAGTAGTTATTCAATTATTAAAAACAGCCATCAATTTTTTAAATTGATGGCTGTTTTTTTATACATACAATAATATGCTTATTAATCGTTCTCCAATTGTGCTTTTCATTTTATCGCTTGAACAAAAAATACGCATTGGAAAATCTATTATGAGTCAAATTTAAGGAACTGATTTGTTGTATATTTTACTCTAATAACGAAGTTCTAGCTCTTATTCTGGGTTAAACTTTCACCCCCTGCAAAGGCATTTGTTTGAATTTAGTATTTCAATTTCTTTTTATCATTTGTTGGAGGTAAAAAATTCTCCCCTGTTACTACATTTTTTCCTGTTTGTTCTTCTAATTGTAATCTTGCATTTTTGGCAATTTTGCCACCTTTTTTACTTGCTTTTGCATTTTCTTGTAAGCCTTTTGCTTCATCAGTTTCCGCTATTTGTCGTGTAGATAGTTCAGCCAAAGCAGTAAAAATTAATTCAGCTTCACTCATGTGGTCACGCAGGTTTTGAGACTTCAAACCTTTTAAATCTTTGTGGTTTTTTACAGTTAAGCCTGTCCATTCCTCATGAATAATATTGGTGAGCAATGCAAATTCATCTGATTTCTCAACACCACTTTCTTTCCAATAATCAGTCAACTTGTTACGAGTTTCTTGCCCAGTCATTCTTTGCTGAATCCATTTTTCAGAACGACCTAACTTTTGCCAATTTTCCCTTGCCCTATCTATACTTTGACTTGGGTCGGCTA
>JBMOGB010000335.1:0-4357 GCA_049318585.1 Bacteroidia bacterium
GCTATTCATAAATTCCTTCAACATTCAAAATTCCTTATTCTTTATTCGATATTTTTTTTCTTTCGAATTTCGAATTCATTTTTTCGAATTTCCTTCAAAATTCCATATTCTTTATTCGATATTTTTTTCTTTCGAATTTCGAATTTTGGATTTCGAATTTCCTTTCATTATTCCAATTCAAATATACCAATTACATCAGAATCTATTTGAATGTTTTTATCCGATAAATTAAAAGTATTTTCAGTCAAAATGTCTTTAGCTTTGGTAAATTGATGAAGTATTTCATCATACTTTTTAAACTGAAGAGATTGTGTTTTTACATTCCTGTTTATGATAACCATTACCGCTTTTTTATCGGTGTATCTAAAGTAAGTATACACACCATTATCTACTGCAAAATGGGTGGTTTTTCCGTTGGTAATTGCTTCATTATTTTTTCGCCAATTGGCTAATTTTTTCAAATAATTAAAGGCTTCATTTTCCTCTTCGTTTCTGCCTTCAGCAATAAATTTATTGGTGTTATCATTTGGCCAAGCGCCTACAAAATCCATGCGTACTTCTCCATCACTTTTGCGCGGTAATTGCGGATTTTTAACCAATATTTCTGTTCCATAATAAATGCTTGGAACACCTCGAAGTGTTAACAAAAGTCCCATTCCCATTTTAAATTTCTTCATATCGTTTTTCATGATGGAATAAAAACGATTCAAATCGTGATTGTCTAAAAATATTAAATTTTTACTGGCATCATTATACAAACCATCTTGCGTTAAAGTTTGATATATTTTAGCCAAACCTTTATCCCATTCTGGTGTGTCTGTTAAAGCTTCGTTTATTGCCCAATGCAAGTTAAAATCAATGGCACTGGTTAAGTTACTTTGAGGTGCTTTGGCAAAATTACTTTTGTTTACAAAATAGGCATTGCTCAAAACGCCACGTTCCCAAATTTCGCCACTACTCCAAAAATTTGGATACTCTTTTTTGATATAACCCATGCATTTATTCATAAAATCCACATCGTTATAACTGTAAGTATCTATTCTAAATCCATCTATTCCTGCAAAATTTATCCACCACAAATAACTTTGCATTAAGTAAGTTGCTATTTTGGGATTGGTTTCATTTACATCAGGCATTTGGTTATCGAACCAACCATTGGTCATTAGTTTTGTTTCTGCTTTACTGGCATAAGGATCGTAGTGAACAGGTGCTCTATAATTGGTTCTGGTAAATTCAGGCCATTGATTTACATAGTTTTTTTCAGGCATGTTTAAAAACATCCAATGTTTATCGCCAATATGATTTGGCACTAAATCCATCACCAATTTCATGTTGCGTTTTTTAAGTTCTGCACCTAATTTTTTATAATCATCGTTGGTTCCAAAACGTGGGTCGGTTAAGTAATGATCGGTTAAAGCATATCCATGATAACTGTATTTTGGTTGGTCATTAATTAAAGTTGGATTCAACCAAAGTGTGGTAATTCCTAAATCTTTTAAATAATCCAAATGGTCCATAACGCCTTTTAAATCGCCACCATGGCGGCCATTCAAATCATTTCTATCACACACACTTTCACGTAAGCCTTTTATTACATCGTTGGTAGTATCGCCATTTGCAAAACGGTCGGGCATGGCCATGTATATAAAATCAGCTTGAGTGATGTTATCAATATCTTTAACTAATTTTTCTAAATTGTAGGTGTAATTAAAAGTTTCAGTTCCTTTACTAAATTGAATAATGAAACTATTTCCTTTAAAATTTTGCAGGTTTACGTAAGCAAATAAATAGTCTGCATTTTCAACTTTTTCAACTCGTAACAATTTAACGCCAACAGTATTTATTTTTACGGTGCTAGCCGCAATGTTTTTGCCAAATAACATTAGTTGAAGTTCTTTATTGTTTAAATTATTCCACCAAAACGGAGGATCAACTCTTTCTAAAGGTTTGTAGTTTTGGGAGTTGCTTTGAAAAGTAATAAAAAGCAATAAAATAGTCAGCAGTTTTTTCATAAATAAATTTTGAGCGAATATAATTTTAAAAACTGTAATAATTTTCATGACAATTCGTTTTAAGAGCAACTAAAAAATTTGAATCATGAAAAAAATTATCATCATTAGCTTAATCATCTTTGAGATGGTAGCTACAGTAAAATTAAGCTTTGCTCGCAATATTTCAATTTCTGATGCAATCAAAAGTAAACTCATTTCGGTAAAAGTAAAAGCAAACGGTGGACTTGGAAGTGAATGTTTGAATTTGAAAATAACGAATTTAAAAAACAGGAAAATAAATATTGATGTGGAAGCTGGCCGAATGTTTATTCCAAATGATTCTAATGTACAAAATTTGATTTTAGTAAAACATGAAGTTTTTGAAATCAATCCGAACCAAACTATCAATAAAAATTTAAATGTTCTTTGTGCTCAAAAACATGACAATGGACCAAGCAAAGATTTAATATTTAAAACAGGAAATTTTGCAATAGGGCAACCAAAATTATTTGCCGAATGGGTTGATAAAAAGGAATATTTTACCAGTGATAACGTTCAAAGTGCCATGTGGGTTTTAACCGATAATTCAGAACCAAGTTTTAGTATATACAATGAAAAAGACAAAGAAATGCTGGCGTTTGTAGCCAAAGCCAAAAACTGGAATTACGATAAATTATTAGCAAAATTTACAACCACAGAATTGCCGAAAATTGTAGAACCTGCTAGGCCTAAATTTATTTTTTCTTCTACACTAACCTTTACTATTTCTGAACCGCAAACATTGCGAATAGTGCTTTGCGATAAAAACAATCAAGTGGTACAAGAATGTTTGAAAAGTGAAATATTACCAATTGGAACCAATGTAAAACATATAGATATTACCAACGATAATTTTGAAAACGGAAAATATTATTTAAAAATATTTGTAAACGATAAAATGATTAGAAGACGAGAAATACTGATTAATTAGTAGCAATCAATTACACAATTAAATTGGTTTTATGTTAATTATTATTGATTTTCTAATCACCAAAAAGCGTGTAAGTTATCAGGATTAATAGGCTAAAATTGGTCTTGCTTTGTGGTGTAAATAAAAAGCAAATATGAATACACAAAAAACAATTCCAGAATTACACAATGAGCACAACGAATGGTTGAATAAGCTACTTTTTTATAATGATGATTTGAAAATAATGCAATCTCGTTTGAATGAAATTGCTTCCAAAAATAGTTCTAAAGAAATACTTGTTTTTGTTGAAAGTTTTGAAAATCAATTCAAAATTCAAAAGGAGCAAATCGATATGATGAATCATGAAATAAAACTTCATGTAAATAATATAGAAGAATCTGTTTTGAATAATCCAATTGCAAGCGACCATCGGAAAATGGAAGATCATGCTGAAGAACGTGAAAAAATGCTTCGATTTGAAGAATTATTTGCAGAGCTCAGAAAAGATTTATTAAGCTTTTTAGCTAAATGGATGTAGTTTACTTTTATTCATTATCAATTTAATCAAAACCTTGTTGGCTAAGTCCAGCAAGGTTTTTTCGGTTTTTGAGCATCAGCAATTGGCCAATCGTTTTTCAACTAATTTACTATATTTACCGCCTAATTTTATCAAAATAATTTCAGATTTTAACATGCATCAAAACAATTTTTCAAATACAAAATCAGCCATTTTATTATTATTTCTATTTGTAAGTACCACCTTATTTTCACAACCAACATTTGTAAAAGACTCGCTCGATAGTTATGTAAAACGAGAAATGGATAGATGGCAAGTTCCTGGATTGGCCATTGCCATTGTTAAAGATGGAAAAATAGTTGTTTGTAAAGGATTTGGAGTAAAACAAGAAGGAAAATCGGCCAAGGTTGATGAATATACTTTGTTTCAAATTGCTTCTAACAGCAAAGCATTTACTGGAACTTCCATTGCTTTATTGAATAGCCAAAAACGTTTATTGCTCGATGAAAAAGTAACCAAATACATGCCCGATTTTAAGTTGTTTGACGAAACTTCCACTTCGTTATGCACCGTTCGCGATTTGCTTTGCCACCGCATCGGATTACAAACTTTTCAAGGTGATTTTTTAAATTGGGGAAGTAATTTAACTCGCAAAGAAATTATTGAACACTTGGCTTTAACCAAACCTGTTCATCCTTTTAGATACAAATATGGCTATTGCAATGCAGCATTTATTACTGCTGGTGAATTAATAAAAAACGTTACTGATACCAGTTGGGATGATTACATAAAATATCACTTTTTTGAGCCGTTGGCAATGAAACATACCAGTAGCACTTATAATGAATTGATGACTGATGAAAACGCATGCATTCCTCATACTTTGGTAAATGGTAAAAT
>JBMOGB010000336.1:0-4327 GCA_049318585.1 Bacteroidia bacterium
AAAAAAATAATTAGAATTGAATGTTTGATAGAGAAAGACCTAGTTTTGAGGAAAGTAATAATGTAACTGTTCAAAGATGTTTTTATGCTTATGAATTTGCAAAACCTTATATAAAAAATAAAGTTACAGCCGACATTGGTTGTGCCGATGGTTATGGAACACAATTTTTAGCCGATTTTACAAAATCGACTGTTGGTGTTGATTACAGTGAAGTTACTATTGCCGATGCAAGAATAAAACATGTGGGTAAAACCAATTTAACTTTTAAAGCTGGTAAAGTTCCGCCTATTCCTTTGGCCGATGAAAGCATGGATGTTGTTACTGCATTTCAATTTATAGAACATATTGAGCTTCGCAAAGCCTTTATGGAAGATGTAAAAAGAGTGCTAAAACCAGGTGGCGTTTTTATTTGTACTACTCCAAACATAAAAATGAGCATTGCTCGCAATCCCTTTCACGTGTTTGAATATACTTTTGATGAAATGAAAAAAGAAGCTTCCAGCGTGTTTTCTAAAATAGAATTACAAGGATTGCAAGGCAATGAAACCGTTAATAAATACTATGATGATAACTCAAAATGGGCAAAGCGTATTTTGATGTTTGATCCGTTAGGTTTACATAAATTAGTACCAGCAAATTGGTTAATTGCTCCCTATAATTTTTTAACTAGTTTAATGCGTAAAAACTTAAAAGAAACCAATGCCGATACTTTAAAAATTACTTCAGATGATTTCTTTTTAACCAAAGATAATTTAGACAAAACTTGGGATATTTATTTAGTAGCTCACAAATAATTTTACAATAAATAAAAAAAATGAAAGGTACCGGATTAGCATTAGTAACACCATTTAAAAAAGATTTGTCTATTGATTTTGATGCATTGTCAAACTTAATAGAACATGTAATTAGTGGTGGAGTTGAATATGTGGTAGCACTAGGAACTACAGGCGAAAGTGTTACTTTAAGTAAAGACGAAAAGAAGCAAATTTACCAATTTATTCAACAACAAGTAAAAGGCAGAGTGCAATGTGTGGCTGGGCTTGGTGGTAATTATACTTCCGAGTTAGTTGATTACATTAAAGCATTCGATTTTACGGGTTATGATGCTGTACTTTCTGTTAGTCCGTATTATAACAAACCAAGTCAAGAAGGAATTTATCAGCATTTTATGCAAGTGGCTGAGGCAAGTGCAAAGCCAATAATTTTATACAATGTTCCTGGACGTACAGGTAGCAATATGACTGCTGAAACTACTTTGCGTTTAGCTAAAGCAAACAGCAAATTTATTGCGGTAAAAGAAGCAAGTGGAAATGCAGAACAATTCATGGATTTAATTCACCAAGCACCTGCTGGTTTTTCTGTAGTTAGTGGCGATGATAATTTAACTGTTCCTTTTATTTCAATGGGAATGAAAGGTGTAATTTCTGTAATTGGACAAGCCTATCCGCAAAAGTTTTCAAACATGGTTCGTGCCGCTTTAAATAACGATATTGTTACTGCTCGTACCTTGCATTTTGAATTGTACGATATCATGAAATCTATTTATTTAGATGGAAATCCAGGTGGTATAAAAGCACTTTTAAGTCAAATGGGGATTTGCGAAAACATTGTTCGTTTGCCGTTGGTTCCAGTAAATATTTCAGCTTTTGATACCATCAAAAAACATTACAATGAAACTAAAGCTTAACCTAGTTTTAGCCGTTTTTTCTTTGGTTTTTTTTGCTGCATGCAATAAAAAACCAATACCTTTTAAGTTCAATAGTTTTGCTATTTCTAATGTAAAATATCCTATTCCAAACGATAGCTCTCGCAGTTGTTCTTTTGCGGCCAATATTCCAATTTTTGAATCAGGAAATCAAGTATTAGTCGATTCCATCAATGCGTTTATTAGTAAAACTTTTTTTGGAAAATTTAGCAATACAACCTTAAGTTTAAAAGAAAAAGTACAAGCCGAATCCGATAGTTTTTATCAGGTTTACATGAACGATTTTTCGGAATTTAATCAAGCAGATTTCCCCTTAACTTATCAATATGATTTGAAGTTATCGGTTGCATTTTTTAATGATAAATATGTAACACTCAAAAACGATAACTATGATTACATGGGCGGTGCACATGGCAATTACAATACTTTATATTATGTGTTTAATGCCGAAAATGGTAAACTTTTGTCGTCAATAAATGAGTTAGTATCCGATACTTTAAAGTTGCAAGAAACTGCAAAGCAGCAATTTTATAAAATTAAAAATATTGATGCTAACAAACCAATAAACGATCAAGGTTACTGGTTTGAAAAGAAAGAATTTAGTTTAAATAATAATTTTGGATTACTAAATGATACTATTATAATTACCTACAATCCATACGAAATAGCAAGCTATGCCGATGGACAAACGGAAATAAAAATTCCAATTAGCAATTTAAAATAATTTGTAAAACCTTTTTTGGGGAGAATACAGCCTTTAATCTCCGCATGATTAGGATTGTATCGCCTCTACGAGGCTTTTTGGTGGAGTATAGTTTATTCTTTACAATAGTGTCGCCTCGATGAGGCTTTTTACTAAAGTCTCTTTATTATAAAATCGATTTATTAGGTAGTTTAGAATTAGCATTTTTCTGTGAAATCTGTGCAATCTGTGAAATCTGTGCAATCTGTGGCTTCATTTCGACAAGCTCAATGACCGTGAAATCAAAAATCTTTTCTCTGTAATCTGTGTCATCTGTGGCTTCATTTCGACAAGCTCAATGACCGTGAAATCATAAAATCTTTACTCTGTAATCTGTGTAATCTGTGTAATCTGTTGCTCGTTTCGGCTTCGCTCAACGGCCGTGAAATCAAAAATCTTTTCAGTTTAATCTGTGCAATCTGTGGCTCATTTCGACAGGCTCAATGACCGTGAAGTCAAAAATTTTTCTCTTAATCTGTGCAATCTGTGGCTTCATTTCGACAAGCTCAATGACCGTGAAATCAAAAATCTTTTCTCTTAATCTGTATCATCTGTGGCTCGTTTCGGCTTCGCTCAACGGCCGTGAAATCAAAAATCTTTACTCTGTAATCTGTGCAATCTGTGGCTTCATTTCGACAAGCTCAACGGCCGTGAAATCAAAAATCTTTTCAGTAAAATCTGTGCAATCTGTGGCTTCATTTCGACAAGCTCAATGACCGTGAAATCAAAAAATCTTTTCTGTGTAATCTGTGTAATCTGTGGCTTCATTTCGAAAAGCACAATGACCGTGAAATCATAAAATCTTTTCTGTTTAATCTGTGAAATCTGGGGCTTCATTTCGACAAGCTCAATGACCGAGATATCCTAAAACCTTTAGTATTCAATTTCTAATTCAAGCAATTGTCTGAGCGTTGCTAAATCTGGATTTTGTTCCACCATTTTGTTAAACTTATCTTCGTTTGAAAGCGATTTTGTTTCAGGAATTAACGTATTGTCAACTTCAAATTCTAAGTTTATTTGCGTGTTTTTTAAGTTAATTCTAAAATATTGCAACGCATTTAAACGCTGGTCTTCACACAAAGTTTTTTCGTGATTGCTAGCAAAAATTACACTTATTTTATCATTTTCATGAATGACCAATTTACGCTCTTTCATAAAACTCAAACTGGCTTTGTCTAACTGAACAATAAAAGCAATCCAAGCATTGTTTAAGTCTGTTTCGGTATACGCTTCATTCTGATTTACAACGACCATTTCAGAAACAGAATCATCAGTGTTTTTTGTAATAATTTCTGTTGCTTCTGTCCTTTTTCTCTCTTCAATTTCTTCCTTTATTTTATCTATAGTATTTACTTCTTTTTTCCCAAACATTCCGCCAGTTTTCGACATTGGTGGCAATGGAGTAACTACAGGTTTTGGTTCCTGAACTATGGACGGATTTTCGGAAATAGAAGTTGTAGTTGTTGCGTTATCACTAGAATTTACAGGCGTTTCCGCTGAATTACTTGCAGTATTTATAGTTGATTCTGCTTTTATTTCAGAAGCAGAATCAGAAAAATCAACTATTTTTTTTTTAAGTCAACATTACTGTTTTGTAAGTTGATATACGATTGAATATGGCTTAATTTCATTAAGCATAATTCTACGTGCAGCCTTGCATTTTTCGATGATTTATAATCCAGTTCGCACTTGTTTAATAAATTCAATGCATTTAACATCAACGCAGTGTTACATGATTTGGCTTGCTCCAAAAACTTAACTGAAACACTTTGCGAAACCTCCAATAATCTAACTGTATCCGGGTGTTTGCAAACCATTAAATTACGAATATGTTCACTGAATCCACCAATGAAATGTAAGGCATCAAAACCATTGTTTAA
>JBMOGB010000337.1:0-4322 GCA_049318585.1 Bacteroidia bacterium
TTTTTTAAAAAACGCTAAAAATAAATCGTAATTTAATTTCTTTGTCTAGAGATATTGCTATTAATCAAATAATAATAAATAGCAATACGAGTTTTGGTGTTACAATTAGTCAAATACTAGCATATAGTCCAACAGACATGTTAATAAGTTTATTAATTGCTAAATTTGGATTTGGTAATAAATTACTGATTGGATTAATTTTGGCTTTCTTGCTGTAGCTTTTGTTTGACATAATCAATAATATATTTATCATTAGCCCAAGCATTATAATCTTCATTTTCTAAACGAATCATTTTTACACAAACAAAATTATCATCTTGGTCGTATAAAATAACATTTAAACTAACTGATTTGAATAAAATAAGTTGGTTTACTTCTATTCTAAATTGATTTATCTTTTGTTCTCTTTTAATTGGCGGATATAAAATATTCATATATATACTTTTGAAAAAAGTATAGCAAAATAAATTAATTGTTTAACTCCATTTTTTTTAAAAATGGATAAGAAAATAAAAAAATCGTGCGATTCTTTCACATAATGTATCATTCGGTTTAAAAAATGCTTTATTATTTTTATTGTATCTACTATTCTGAAATTCTAACTTTTTCCAAAATACTGGTAAGTCGTCCTCGTTATCCTCCATTTATATATTATTACTATATTTTTTGCTCTACTTTTATCAAAAGTAGAATTAATAAAATCCAAATGCTTTTTTTGCTATAGTTTTCAAACCGATTAAATCAAATGAATTATTTTTTGGTTTTGACTTATAACTATGTGCTGATAAAATATTTTCATTTGCTCCAGATTGTATTGTTATTTTTTGACCTCCAGTTTGAAAATAAGATGGTAATGAAACAATATCCTTACTTGTTCTTATATCTGTTTGTTCTGCTCTTACTTTTTTAAATATATCTGTTGGAACTACTGCCTTATTAAATGTATACGATTTTCCGCCAGTTGCTTCTCCAGCCAATTCACTAGACCTTCCACCTCTACTATGACCATAAGTAGTAGGTGCTTTACCATATTTTGATTTTACCTTTAATGCTGTATCAACTGCTTCTTTATCTATTTTACTTTTCTTACCTAATCCAATATTTAAATTATCTAACCAAGTTTCTGCTCTAATTGTTCCTCTATAAGCTATATGTGGATTTCCTTGTTTATCAGTAAATACTTTAGTATCCATACTAGATAACTCTGGGTCATATTTATAACCAAGTTTTACTAAATCACTCTCTGCTTCTCTTTGTGGTTTATAAGATGCTTCTAATATTGATTCAATATTTTCTCCCATTGTATATATATAGATGCCTAAAAAAATTGTAGTAAAAAAAAAGAAAGTTAAGAAACAAAAAAAACAAAAAAAACCTATAATAATTCCAACACAATTACCTAGAACAAAATGTTGTGACGAGTATAAAACTGGTAGTGCTTTTACTATACCATTAGGATATAGTGACAGATTAGGAATGAATAGATTAGGACAGACACCCAATGTAACAAATATTTATTATTCACAACCTTTTCAACCTTTAGGAACGGTGCTTCGCTTAGGAAAGGTCCAAGGGGAGCGAGGCTTTGCTGAGCCAAATAGAAATGTGAATATTCAAACACAAACTGAAGATAATAAACCAATTAGAATACCAATTACTTATAAACCTATACCAGCAAAAAAACTTTACCAGCCAGTAGAATTTCAACCTTTAGAGGAGGGTTACCCATCAATGATACCTATTGATAAAAATATTGTTATTCAAAGAAGACCAGTTTTGGAAGAACCCTTTTTAGGAATCACAGATATATATAGTGAACCATCTACAACAAACGAAGCAGTAAGCGAAATAACAAATCCAGTATTGTCAGCAAGAAAAAGTGGTTATAAATCAAAAGAAGAGTTAACAAGAAGATATATTGATTTATTACAAAGTTACAGAGGAATTCCATATGACGAAGCAAATAAATTAGCAAAATCAAAAACTAGAAAGGAGTTAGAAGAATTAATAAAAGAATTTAGTGGATAATATATTTTTCTTTAGGTATAATATAAATGGGACTTATTGGCGGATTATTAGGTCAAGCTGGAGGTGCTCTCGTCGGCGGTAAATTAGGTGGAAGTGCTGGTGCTTCTGCTGGTCAACAAATTGGTGGTATTTTAGGAGGTTTCCTTCCTTTTAAGAAAGGTGGGCGTGTTGGTGGAAAAAAGGGTAAACCAGTTAAGGCAATATTACACGGCGGTGAATATGTGCTTCCAGCTGGTGTAAAACCTACAATGGCTCAAAAGAAAGCTGTAGCAAAGAGACATATGAAATAGATTTTTTTTTTAATATATTTAAAAAAAAAATTGAAATGATATTTTTTCAAAATAATAAAGGTATTCAAATATCAAACGAACTATTAAAAGATAAAATGTCTGTTAAATTAGCTGAATTTCTGTGGATTCGTTATGGTCTCCTTGATGAAGAAAAGGGATATATGGCTATTGCTGTTCCTATTGATGAAATTGATAATGTTAAATGTGATGTGTGGATTAAAATGAATAAAACAAATATATATTTAGAAATTCAAACCAACCATTCATACATTGATGATGATGATGATACGGAAGCAATACCATTATGTAGTATGGATAAATTTAGATTTATGTTTGTAGATAAAAAAATAACAGCAGAATTATTTAAAATTATTTTAGATAAATGGTTTTTGGATATTAGCGAATTTAAATTTGATAAACTAACAAGTATATTTCAAAAAGCAGACCATATTGAAATGTGGGAATTTTTAAGAACTATGGAAAATATTTCAATTGGTGAAAAATGTTCTTGTTGTTATGAACCAACAAAACATACACCTCGTTGCGGACATTATACTTGTATTCCGTGTTTAGAAAATATTAAACCAAAAAAAGACGCTGATGGTGATAATATAGGTATTATTTGTCCAATATGTAGAGAAACAATAGGTTATTAATTGTCATAAAGTTTATCTTTAGCATATTTCAATCTACGCTTTTCATTAATAATTTCCTTATTCTTTTCATAATAAACTTTTGATTTTTCATTTATTTTTTCTCTATTATTATTTCGGTAAGCGTCCATTTGTTTCTTAATTTGTTCTTTGTTTTCTTCTCTATATTTTTTAAAATCAAATTTAGGTTTATCTTTCGCCGTTCCGTCGGCGACACTCGGTCTGTTTGTGTCTGTCATAAATTGTCTAAAGAAAAGATTTTTAATATAATACACAAATTTATATATAAGTATCATATATATAATGCCTTACAAAATTATTAGACGAAAAGACGGATTTTATGTTTATAATCCAGAAACAAAAAAATCGTATTCTAAAAAAGGAATGACTAAAACAAATGCTACTAAACAAAAAGTAGCAATTATTTTAAGTGAACACCCTAATGTAAAAAATGTTAGTAAATTTTTTGTATAGATGAATTATTAATTGATTTATAAAATTGATTTTTATATACCTTACAAAAACAATTTAAATGATAATAATATCTTTTATTATTAAATACTTGTGTTTTTATTTGTCCTTCTATCCATTCATTACACAAAAAACATCTTTTGATTTCTTCCTTGTAATATTCATATTGCATTTTGAGTTCTTCCATTTAGAATATAGAGAGAAAATTAAATAATAAAAAAAAATGATTTAGGAAATTTTTGATTTAAATAATAAAAAAAAATGATTTAGGAAATTTTTGATTTAAATAATAAAAAAAAATGATTTAGGAAATTTTTGATTTAAATAAAATATTTGTATAGAGTAAATGGAAATAGAAACTATTGTTAAATATATACATTATTCTATGTTTGCTACTGATATTGCTATAATTGCTGTAGGTGCTGTTTTATTGCCAATATGTCCTCCAGTAGGGGTTATACTTATACTAGGAGGCAGTTTATTAATATTAGGTTCAATTCCTCTTATGTATGATTTACATAAAATTTAAAAATATATACAAATAATATAAATGTACGAAATAAAAAATTATACAAAAAGAAAAGCTAAAGAATTAGGCGTAGAGGTAAAACCATCTACAAATAAAAATAAAAAAATAGATGTATTTAAAGATGGTAATAAATTAGCATCTATCGGTGCTGCTGGTATGGGCGACTATCCTACTTATTTAAATGAAAAGGGTAAAAAATATGCTGATGAAAGAAGACGATTATATAATTTGAGACATAAAAAAGATACTGGAGTAAATGGAAAATTAGCAAAAAAATTATTATGGTAGTGTTCTAACTTGGGGAGGAGGGCGAACGCTTAAAAAACAAAAAATAAAATTCTAATTTAGAAT
>JBMOGB010000338.1:0-4304 GCA_049318585.1 Bacteroidia bacterium
CAAAACATGAAAACAACAATTCTAACAATCGCATTTTTAGCTTTAATAAACAGCACTCTTTTTGGAACAAATCCAACTAAAACCGACAATCAAGAAGGCGTTTCGAAAAGTGCTGCTACTTTTAGCACCAAAACCATGATGGCATCGGTTCAATATGATGAAATCAATTTGCTAACATTGAACTTAAACAAAACAAGCAACGAAAAGGTAAAATTGAGTATTGTAAAAAACGGTATTACTATTTTTTCTGATTCATATACCAAAGCTGAAGAAATAAATAAAGGCTATGATTTGAGTGAATTTCCAAAAGGAAAATATATTATTGTAATTACTCAAGGCACTCAAACTTTTGAAAAAGCCATTGAAAAAACTTTTGATGGTTTACTTGAGTTAGAATAATTAAACACCCAATTTTACAATAGATGACCTGGATAAAAGTAGATAAAAGCGAACGATGGCGAATATTTATAAGTTTGGTAGTATTTGCTTTACTTTACAATTTAATTCAGGCATTACGAGGGTTTCCGTTCTTTTTAGATGATTTACTAAAGCGCTTATTTTTTGATTATATCAGTTTTTTGATTGCATTTAGCATTACCCATCAATTAAAAAATTGGTTCAATACTTATTACGATTGGAACAATAATCCCAAACAAAGATTCATTGTGGAATCGATAGTAAAAGGAGCATTAGGCGCGGGAATTATTATTTTATTACACGTAATTTTTAGCTTTATTTTTATAATTCTAACTATTGATACGCAAAGCAACCCATATACAAAAACCACGTTAGACATAAGCTTTTTTGGCAACTATACTTACATCAGTTTTTTCGATATTTTCATCAAATTTATTGTAGTGCTTTTTGTCATTGAACTTACCGTAGTGGTTGACTTCAGTACCTATTTAATTCAAAAATGGAACAGCTCAAAAATTGAAAAAGAAGCCTTTGAAAAAGAAAAAGCGCAATTCAGTTTAGAGTTATTGCGTACGCAAATAAATCCTCATTTTTTGTTCAATAATTTAAATACGCTTTCCTCGCTTATTTATATTGACCAAAACAAAGCAGCCGATTTTTTACGAAAACTTTCAAGTGTTTATAGAAACATTTTAGAGTACCGCGATAAGGAAAGTATTTTACTTGCCGATGAAATAAAATTTTATGAAACTTATGCCGATTTATTACAAGTGCGGTTTATGGATATGTTGTTTTTTGACCAACAAATAGAGGAACAAATGTTAAACAAAAAAATTATCCCACTTACCCTACAAATGCTCATAGAAAATGCCATTAAACACAATGTGGTAAGCAGTAGCCGCCCACTTACCATAAGCATAAAAACATTAGGAAATATGTTGGTGGTGAGCAATAATTTGCAAGTAAAAGAAACACGTGAATATTCAAGTGGATTAGGTTTGGTAATGATTAGTAATCGATATCAATACTTAAGCGACAGAAAAGTTATTATTGAAAAAACAGAAAATATTTTTAAAATTTCAGTACCTTTAATTGATTAAACCATGAAAGTAGTAATAATTGAAGATGAGCCATACGCAAGACTTGAACTAAAACGTATTTTAAAAAATATAAATCCTGAAATAGCCATTATAAAGGAAATGGACAGCGTGCAAGATGCAGTGAAATGGCTTTCCGACAATCAAAATTTTGATTTAATATTTTTAGATATTCAATTGGCAGATGGACTAAGTTTTGAAATTTTTGAACATGTAAAAATGACCAAACCTGTTATTTTTACTACTGCTTTTGATGAATATGCCATCAAAGCATTTCAGCTAAACAGCATTGATTATTTACTAAAACCAATTGAGGAAAAAGATTTAGTGAAGGCATTGTCGAAATTAGATATTGTAAAAAATGAGTTTGCCAACCAATCGTTCGATACCAATAAACTAAAAGAACTATTTCAACCAAATAAAACTTATAAAACGCGGTTTTTAACTAAAATTGGTGATCAGTACAAGTTTATTCCTGTAAATGATGTGGCTTATTTTTATGCCGATAGAAATACCATTTATTTAGTGAATCATCAGAACCAAAAAAGCATTGTTGATTTTAGGTTAGATGAATTGGAACAGCAATTGAATCCTAAAGATTTTTTTAGGGCTACTCGAAGCCATGTTGTTTCTATTCAATCCATCAAAAAAGTGCATAAACATTTTAACAGCCGTTTGCTGGTAGAACTGAATCCCAAAACTGATGAAGAAATATTGGTAAGCAGGGTAAAAGTAGATGAGTTTTTAAGTTGGATTGACTCGTAAAACGTTCTTGAAAATGAAAAACAAAACAACTTATTTTATTATTTTACTGTCAATGTTTACGGCCTTTAGCAGCTGTACTCAAAAAAAAGTTTCTATAAAAATATTGCCATCTAATACGCCAAAAGGTGCTCAAATATTTGTGGCTGGAAATTTCAATAATTGGAATCCTGGCGATCCAAATTATTTGCTAAAATACGATGTAGAAACTAAAACATATTGGACCACCATTCCTTTGGGTTTTGGAAAAATAGAATATAAATTTACGCGTGGCGATTGGACAACAGTAGAAACGGATAGTTGCGGAAGTGAATTTGGAAACAGAACTTTTATAACTTCTCAAACCAGCGATTGGATAGATAACAGCATAGCAAGTTGGCACGATTTAGAGCCAATAAATTGTACAAAAATGGTAATTGTGATTGATTCAATTCCTGAAAATTCACCTAAAAATGCGCCTATTTTCTTAATTGGAAATATTAATAATTGGACTTGTGCCAGGCCAAGTGCTAAATTTACCAAAGCCAATAATGGTAAATATTATTTAACAGTATTTAGGCAACAGAATAACCTTGAATATAAAATAAACCGAGGTTTTAACGAAACGGTAGAAGCCAATGAATTTGGAAGAGAAGTTGACATTAGAACCCTAGATTTTGGTAAAAAAGATACTATACACATAAGCATAAAATCATGGCTTGATTTGCCTCGAAAAAACCATATCACACATACTTTTATTATTGATAAATTACCTGCCAACACCCCTAAAAATTCTTGCATTTATTTAGTTGGAGATTTCAATAATTGGAATCCTTTCGACAAAAACTTATTGTTTTCAAAAATAACAAATGGAAAATGCAGCTTGACCATTACTTTTAGCGATACTAAAATGCATGAATTTAAAATAACCAGAGGTGGTTGGGATTTTGAAGCAGCCGATGTAAATTACAATCCGCTGAAAAATCATGCACTCAATATTATGAAAAGTGATACCACGCATATTGTTATTCAAAACTGGTTCGACAAAGCGCCTAAATACACTGAATTGATTAAGAAAAGAGCTTCTGCTTTAGAAATTTTACTACCCGGAATTGTTGAAATATTAAAACCACAACCAAAGGAAATTCCTGAAAAAATAAGCGTTACCGACAGAGCACGCAAAGTAGTTTTTATGATTTCAACGCCTAATTATACTGGAGTTTACGATAAAATATTTTTAGCTGGAGATTTCAATAATTGGGAAGCTAAAGACGACCGATTTATGTTTAGAAAGTTAGCGCCAGGGAAATATATTTATACCTTGCGTTTAAAAGACAATAATGCGCATGAGTACAAAATAGTGAATGGCGATTGGCAAAATGAAGAAGCCAATTTTAAACTAGAAAAATTGAATAATAGGCATTTTGAATGTTGCAAAAATTTAGACACCATTCAACTTAAAGTGGCCAATTGGATCAATTATAATCCTAAACGAAAGGTTGTTTTTATACTTGAAAATTTGCCCAACAACAGCCGTGAACCCATTTATTTAACAGGTAACTTTAATAATTGGAATGAAAAAGATGAACAGTATCGTTTTTTATATTTGGCCGATAAAAAACGAATTTTGTACTTGTTCAATTTCGACAATAATTTCCAAGAATTTAAAATTACCAAAGGCAGTTGGGACAATGAATTTGTTGATAAAAAAGGAAATACTTACCCAAATCTTCCTTTCAAAAATTACTTAAAAAACGATACAGTAAGATTTGAAATTGTTAATTGGAAAAATTAGAATAATATTTCCAGACAGTTGAAGTTCCGTAAATTGTCTGAATCAGTTCCGATACATCGCATAGGCGTCAACTTAATTTATAGTTTTTTCATGTAAACAGTATAAACATTAAAGTTCCGGAGGAACGAAATATTTATAGCAACGGGTTTTAACCCGTTGAAAATATGAACCCAGACTTTTTTACGAAACCCCCTAAATATTGGTGTAATAGACAAAAAGTAGGCTGTTTTTCACAACAAATTCTCAAGTGGACA
>JBMOGB010000339.1:0-4289 GCA_049318585.1 Bacteroidia bacterium
AAAAAAGCACCAACAATCTAATTATATGATTGTTAGTGCTTTGTTGTCTTACTAAAACACCTATATTATTGATTAGTCTTTATTGAACTTACTATATAATTCAAATTATATGTACTGATATTCAGTATTATATATTAATTATTTGTCAATAACAGTAAAGTTAAATAAGAATAAATAAGAAATTATTCTTACCATTATTCTTACCATACCAAATTTATTACTATCTTTGTAGTGTGTTTAACCAATCATATTACAATCATGGCAAAAATTAGTTTTTATCTAACCAATCCAAAGGCAAAAAACGAAACCAATCTTTTTTGTTTTATCAATTACGGACTTTATAGAGTTGATAATGGCACAAAGAAGTACTTACCTTTGAAGTATTACACTGACATTGCACTATTACCCGACTTATGGAATAATACCTTACACAGGGCAAAGGAATCTAACAAGTGGGCGAACCCAGAAACCTTTAATGTTAGTATTGCAGCGGTCAAAGAATCGGCAAAAATCAACTATGACAAAATCAATAGTAGAATATCTGATTTTGAAACCAAAACAAAAGAGATGATCAATAGACTTTCAGAAAATGGAGATGTACCATCACATGATCATCTCCGGAAAGAACTAGATAAAATTTTCAAACCGACCAAAGTAACCACCGAACAAGACGAAACCCCGAAAGACTTATTTCAGTTTATCGACTACCTTATTAAAACTTCGAACAATAAACAATCGACTTTAAAAAGTTTTAAGGTAGTACGAAAGAATTTACTAGACTACCAATCAGCAAAAAAAACAAAGTTGAACTTCGAAAGTATTGATATTGATTTTTATAACTCTTTTGTTGACTACCTTACAAAACCGACTACCAGTAAAACAAAGTTAGGTAAAACAATAACAAATGCCGGACTATCTAAGAACACCATCGGCACACGAATAAAGATACTCAAAACCTTTGTAAGTGAGGCGAACGAAAGAAATATAAAAGTACATACCGACTACAAAAAGAAATCATTTAGAGTACTTAAAGAGGAAACAAATTCAATCTATCTGACTGAATCAGAATTAATGAAGATGTACAATATTGAAAAATCTGCAGAGAGTTTAAAGATATTGAAAAAACAATTTCGTACCAACGAACTACCCGACTATTTGGCAAAAGTCAGAGATTTATTTATAATTGGTTGTTATACCGGTTTAAGATTTTCGGACTTGTCGAAACTGAATAAAGACAATATCACATCTGACAATACCATAAACATTAAAACCATAAAAACGAATCAAAGTGTAGTTGTACCCATCCACCCGATAACTAGACAGATATTTGAAAAATACGATTATCAATTACCCCGAGTAATTAGCAATCAGAGATTTAATGATTATTTGAAACATATTGCAAAAATCGCACGAATAAACGAACCCATTACAACGGAATCGACAAAAGGCGGTTTTAAAGTATCTGAAACCACCGAAAAATATAATTTAGTAACGAGCCACACCGCCCGCCGTTCCTTTGCTACAAATGCCTTTTTAATGGATATGCCGAGTATTAGTATAATGAAAATAACAGGCCACAAAACGGAGGTTGCATTCATGAAATATTTAAAAATGAGCGCAAAAGAGAACGCTATCAAAATGCAATCACATCCATTTTTCAATAAATTAATCATTGCTAAATAATTACATACTAACATTTTAAAACAAAAACAAATATGCAAACATTGACATTAAATACAAAATATGATTTGGATTACTATATTTCAGAAAATAAAAAATTGTGGTCAGATAGTAATAATATTTTAAAAGAAAGTATACAACTACGCAAAGAAATTTTATTATTGACAAATAGAATTATTGAACTAGAAAAAAACGAACACAGAGCCTATACAGTAAAATTACATATTGCTAGATAGTAATTACTAAACTGACATATTATATTAATCAACTAATATATAGCACTATAAACCCCCTTTATAGTGCTATAATTTATATATACTCTAACCGACATAAATTTTTTTCAACTTTTTTTTGAAAAATGACTGATTAAATTAGAATAAGTAAATAATAAATATATAACTGAATACTAAACAAATAAACCGATAAAGAGTAATATTTAATATTGAATAGATAAAAAAAACAAGATAATAATTCAAAAATCATTTTTTTTATTCGTAAATAAAAATATCTTTGCAGCGTACTTAAAATAAATAGAGCCAAAGAGCCAATATTTCCTTATGGAAGTGTTGGCTCTTTTTTTTTGTTTTAATTACATAATTAACTAATAGTCAGAGCCGAGAGCCAAACCCCAAAAAAAATAAAAAAAATGGGAAATGAAATTATTTTAAACGGAATCAGTTCGGAAGAGTTACAAAACAGTATCAGAACTACAGTAAGGGAAGAGGTTGAAAGAATCTTTTTAGGATTAAACAAAGTTGAACCACTACCAGAGTTAATCACAAGGAAAGAAACCGCTAAAATTTTGGGCGTTTCATTACCAACATTGAATATTTGGACTTCAACCGGAGTTATCCCGGCGCAACGCATCGGAACACGAATAAGATACAACCGAGCCACTGTATATGCATCTTTGAAAAATGTTGAAACCATCAAATATCGGAGGGCGTAACAATGGAAAAGAGATGTTTAACCGAGGCGGCAAAAAAAGGCGTATTTAATCAAAATGCAATCCACAAAGACATATTTGATGTAACGCCCGAATCAGGCTCAAATTTGCCCTTTTCCTATTTCCGTATAAGTTTACCCATACAACAGTATTTGATAGCACAGGGCGCAAAGTATGTAATTGACAGCAACGAAGGAATAAAGATATTGCATACCGGTTTACTACCTACCAAAGTAAATTATATTTATTCCGGAGATATGTATAATAGATCTACCAACGTAAAAAGTTTATTGATGTTTCATGCCGAACCAGCAAAAAAACAATACACGGTTTATTTGTACGAGGGATATTATCCAAGGAGTTTGACAAAGGTACTTAAAGAAATTTTGGCACAATGATAGACGGATTTAAAACATGGAACGCCAAAACCAATTTGGAAATTGAAAACTTTAATTACAATGGTTTAAGATTGAACAGGAATCCAGATGGCGGTTACTGTATTAATGGAAGTTTGCATAAATTTTCAAACGATGGACTGCACAACGCCAATGATTATTTTTTGAGCGATTTTAAAAATACACTGAATAGATTATTTGACGATATAGGATTAAACCCCGACATAACCAATGTGAACGGTTTTGAGTTTGGAGTGAATATAAAACTACCAATGAACCCAAATAATACCTTAAACAGACTTATTCTGCACAAAAGTAACGCCGGAGCAGTTCAGAAAAATTATAAGGAATTTGGATATAAAAATTATTCATTCAAAATTTACAATAAATCAGAACTAACAGACATCGAGCCATACCAATATGAAAATATTATGAGAGTTGAGGTCAAAGTTTATAGAATGGAACATGTAAAAAAGGTATTGACATATAAAAGGTTGTCCGATTTATTAGATGTTGCGGTTTGGGAGCGTTTAGAAACTTTGCTGATTGAAACAGTGAACGAATGTTTGATAGTTGACTTTTCAGAAAAGGAAAAAAACAAATTGTCAGAAAAGGAAAAAAACAAATATCTAAAATACATAAATCGTACATATTGGATTGATTTACACAATGATTTAAAGAAATATAGTAGAGAGAGGGAACGATGTAATAAGTTTGTAAAACTACATAGTAAATCAACTCTAAAAACCGATATTATTAATTTGATTAGTGTAAAATGTAAGGAGTTGAGAGATGAAAAAACCACGAATGAGATAATTAAAAAGTGGGACAAATTAACCGTTTTTGAAACTGAAAAAAAAATACAAAAGTGTCCGAAATTAACCACTAGAATAAATGAACAATTTAGCCCATCTGATACATACGAAAATGATAATGTAAAATGTTGCAAGAGTTGTGGTAAAATAATACAGAATCCTAGAGTAAATCAATCATATTGCAGCGCAAAAGTTGTAGGATATAATCAAGCTCACAAATGTAGAAATTCCAACAGCAACCCCCGGAATAATGCAAAAAAAACAATCAGGCGCATTTTATCAATTCCTTTGATGTTTGATTTAGCCGACAGCATCACCCCAGAGGAACGAAAATTTTTATAACTCACAAATACAACATAACACAATGAAAAACGAAATTAAATTTTTTGATACACAGATAAACAAAAATCTGATATTCTCGAATGAGTTTATAGATATACCAGAGGAATATAG
>JBMOGB010000340.1:0-4280 GCA_049318585.1 Bacteroidia bacterium
GCACTAAAAGTAGTAATTACTTTACCATCCATTCCTTTGTATTTGTGTAAATAATGAACCAATAAAAGAATGATATGATGTGAATCTACAAACTCGCCTTTTTTGTTGTATAAGCCTATTCTGTCTGCATCTCCATCGGTAACCAAACCGCAATCTATTTCTTCACTGATGCGAATTAATTCACTAAACTCTGTCAAGTTTTTATGAATAGGTTCAGGAGCTTGTCCGTCAAATCCAGGATTATAATCGCAATGCAACATGGTAATATCAGGAAAAACCCTACGCATTACATTTTGCCCTGCACCATACATGGCATCGTAAGCAAATTCCATTTTACTTTCTTTGATAGTTTTTAAATCAAACTTGCTTTCCACTTCATCCACATACATGGTTTCTAAATCAATGTATGAAACCATGCCTTCGCTAATTAAAGTTTCCATGCTTTTTAAAGGCAAAGAAAAAGTATCAGGAATGGCATTTTCAACTGCATCAATTACCGCAGGACTGCTTGGTCCGCCATAATGTGCTTTTAGTTTAAATCCGTTATAAGCCGGTGGATTATGACTTGCGGTAATAATTACACCTAAAGCAGCACCTTGTTTTACAGCACCCAAACTAATCATTGGCGTACTTACAAAACCTTTACCCATGATTACTTTTATGCCATTGGCACATAAAACTTTTGCAGTTGTTTCGGCAAATAATTCGCCAGCAAAACGGCAATCGTGACCCAATACTACGTTTAAGTTATTGGCAAAATTTGCTTTCACGTAATCAGCAGTTCCTTGGGCTACACGCTTAACGTTTTCTACAGTAAATTCATCGGCTATAATTCCACGCCAACCATCAGTTCCAAATTTTATTACGTACATAGTTTTTCTATTTAAATTTTATGTTACAAAAAAGCATAAAAAACCACAAAGGTTAACTATGTAACATCAACTATTTTTATGAGTATGTCTAGTTTATTGAAAACTTATATATTTGGCATTGTCTATAAAACATGAAAACAAAAATTATTGATTAAACAAAGACGCAAAATATTGCGCCTTTACTTTCTGAATAACGTTCCCGCTCAATTTTAGGTTATCCTAAAAATCCGATATTCCTGAATTCCGATAAATCACTTAAGCGTTAACTTAAGTGATTTAAAAAACAAAGATCTATAGGAACTAGACATTATTTAACAACAGATTTTAACCCATTGAAAAAAATAAAATAGCTTGTTTTTATACTGTTGACTTTTTGTAGCTTTTCAGGTAATAATTATTTATTTTGACAAAGAAGCTGTCTAAATATTTTACACGAAAAAAAATATATCAATTCAGGCTACAATCAAAAAAGAATGAAAGCAATTACTAACAAAAACTGTAATAAGAAGTACTTACAAGCAAGTAGCCATAAACAACTTTAAATATGACTACTTGCACGCGCAAGTAGTCATAAACAACGTTAAATATAGGTACTTGCACGCGCAAGTAGTCATAAACAACGTTAAATATTGGCATTTGCGCATGCAAGTGTATATATTTAAATACAAATATGACAAATTGCACGCGCAAGTAGTCGTAAACAAATATCTGTTAAACCCATAATACGCGTTAGAACTTCGTTATGAGAGTTAAATATATTATAAATCAGTTCCTTAAATTTTAAAATCATAGTTACAATACGTTTTTCAAATTTAAGGAACTGCCAATTTGAATTAGATTTGACTCGTAATAGATTTTCTAATGCTTTTTTTGGGTTAATAACAAATGCGCTTATAATTTAGTCTAAAGATGCGAAATAATTTTTTATCAAGACAATGAACTAAAATCGTTACATAGCATTAGTTATGGAACTATTTTTTGAAGAAGTATTGATAAAAAAAACATGTAGACCCGTTAGCAATCTATTGTGAATCAATCTAATTAAAACTATGAATCGATAGATATCGGTAGAGTTTAATATCAACAGCCACCAGTTAAACTGTTGGTAAAATAAATAATTGAACCTATCAGAAGGTTCTGTTTGTTTTTCCTAACGGGTTAATCCCGATAGCTATCTGGACCGTTGTTACAAAATATTTCGTTCTTCGGGAACTCAATGTTTATAACTGTATACAAGAAAAAAATCAAAATTAGCTTGACACATATGTGATAGCAATTGGGTGGACTAAATTATAAGAGCAGTTGGTATAAATACTAGAACCAAAGTTGTGTCAGGAAAATTATTAATGAAGAGAATGAAGTTTTTTGAGAAAGCAATAAAAAAACAAATAAAAAAGCCGCCCCACTATGAAGCAGAACAGCTTTTTATATATAAAAAACAGAACACTTTAGTTCAAAAGCTATGAAAACTTAAACTCATGAACTGTTTTTTATTTTTATACAAACAGCATGTGTACACCAATTCCAGCAGATTTTTGATAAAAATCGCCAACTGGAATAATGCCATCTAAGCCTTCATACATATCCTCTTTTTTGTAATGGAACATATCCATTGCCAAGCGGCAAGCCCAAAGTTTAACACCCGATGCAGCCATAATATCTAAAAACTCACGAATACCAGGCATGTCTAATTTATCCATTTCTTTTTTCATCATGTAAGTAGCAAATGATTCCATTCCTGGTAAACCACCAAGCATAGTAGGCATGTGCATAGCTGGATTTCCAACTGTAGCCACGTGAAGGTGTTCTAGTTTTTTATTATGAATGGCTTCTAATCCAAAAAAGGTAAAGAAAATTTCGGCTTCAATTCCTTCCATTCTTGCTCCATTTGCTAAAACAAATGCAGCATATACGTTTTCAATTGTGGCTTTAGAAAGAATGATCATCATTTTTCTAATTTCGCCATTGTATTCACTCATGATATTTCTGTTTTTTTTAAAATTTTATAAACAACTTGAAGGTTTTGGAATTCCTGCAATTTTTGATGCTGTTTTTAGCGGACCTTGAGGGAATAATGCATAAAATTCCTTGATGTCAACTACATTACTTTTTCCTATTTTACGAATACTTAGAGGTGACTCATTTTTATATTCATTTTGAATATAATCAATCACTTCCCAATGCCTAGGTTCCATTTGAATATTGGCTTCACTTGCCATTTCTGCACCAACTTCTTTGTTCCATTGTTTAAAATCTGATAAATAGCCTTCTTCATTTACTTGAATAGCTTGGCCTGCAATTACTTTTTCCATTTTGTTTGTTTTGTTTTTTAAGTGTTTAATTTGAATAATCTTTACCTGCATCTTGCATGGTGGCTGATACAAAAGGAATATGAGTTCCTTTTAGCAGCACGTTCCAATAAATCCATCTGAAAGCCAGTTTTCCCATGTGGTTCATTCTGCTTTCTTTTAGTAAACGCAAAGGACCAACTCCAGGGAATGGAAAAGTGCCTTCTACAGGTTCGTGTGTATAATTAAAATCAATGAGCAATGCCTTGCCATGACCAGTTTCTATAAAGCAATTGGCATGTCCGTCAAATTCTTCTTTTAAAGGTTCGCCTTTAATAAAGCGAAGGATATTTTCTGTTAAAATTTCTGCTTCGAAATGTGCTACTGAACCAGCCTTAGATGCTGGAATATTAGAAGCATCGCCCAATACAAATATGTTTTGATGTGCAAGGCTTTGCAATGTGCCTTTGTTAGTTGGAACATAGTTTAAATCATCGCCCATTCCCGAACGAGCTATTACCTCATCGCCTTTATTGGTAGGAACAGTAACTAATAAATCGTATTCAATTTCTCTTCCACCATAATCTATTATTTTTTTATTTTCTGCATCAATTCTTTCTATGCAAAAATCGCTTTCAATATTTATATGTTTTTCTTCCAATAAATGATCTAAAGCTGCAGTAGCTTTTGGTTTGGTAAATGCGCCACTTAATGGAGTTACAAAAGTAATTTTTACTTTATCACGCATGTTTTTATGTTGGAAAAACGAATCGGCTAAGAACGAAAATTCCAATGGAGCAACCGGACATTTTATTGGCATTTCGGTAATATGAACTACTAATTTTCCTCCTTCCCAATTACGTAATTTATTGCGCAGCGCCAACGAACCTTTAAAGGTATAAAAATCAAAAATGGTATTGTGCCATTCTTCGCCTAACATTCCTTCTGTTTCATCGGGAGCTATTTTTGCGCCTGTGGCAATGATTAATAAATCGTAATGAATTCGTTCGCCTTCAGACATGTAAACCATGTTTTCATTTGGCATTATTTTATCAATTTTTCCTTTTATTAAATGAACTCGTTCTGGAATAAAATCTTCAATTTTTTTGATAATATCATC
>JBMOGB010000341.1:0-4265 GCA_049318585.1 Bacteroidia bacterium
TTGGTTCAAAAGCTGAATTAACCGCTGAATTTGAAAAAGCAGTAAAAGCTGGATTTAATGTAAATTCTAAATTCGAAATTCTAAATTCGAATTTAGAAATAGATTTACATAAACCATTTGTAGATGATGTGATTTTGGTTTCTGATTCAGGAAAACCAATGAAACGCGAAGCTGATTTAATTGATGTTTGGTTCGATAGCGGTGCAATGCCTTATGCCCAGTGGAATTTTATGGGTAAAGACTCATCACCTGAAGCAAAAGCACAGTTTGAATCTTCGTATCCTGCCGATTATATTGCCGAAGGCGTGGATCAAACACGTGGATGGTTTTTTACTTTACATGCGCTAGCCGTTTTATTGAACGATAGTTCAGATGAAATAAAAGCATTCAACGAGAAAACAGGAAATCCTGGAATTGCCTTTAAAAATGTAATTGCTAACGGCCTAGTATTAGATAAAAATGGCCAAAAAATGAGTAAGCGTTTGGGAAATGTGGTGGATCCGTTTACCACAATTGCCAAGTATGGTGCTGATGCAACTCGTTGGTACATGATTAGCAACAACGATCCGTGGGATAACCTGAAATTTGATTTAGAGGGAATAGGAGAGAGCCAACGTAAGTTCTTTGGAACCTTATATAACACTTATTCATTCTTTGCTATTTATGCCAATATTGATGGATTTGTTTACGATGAAAACAATATTGTTGCTGTAAAAGATCGCACAGAATTAGACCGATGGATTATTAGTAAACTGAACAGTTTAATAAAATTAGTAAGCGAGAAAATGGATGATTACGATCCAACTCCAGCTGCTAGAGCAATGGAGGAATTTGTGGGTGATCATTTATCGAATTGGTACGTTCGATTAAGCCGCAGACGGTTTTGGAAAGGCGAATTAAATGACGAGAAAAAAGCTGCTTACGAAACTTTGTATGAATGTTTAGAAACAGTTAGTCAGTTAATGAGCAGTGTGGCTCCGTTTTTTGCAGATTGGTTATACAGAAACTTGAACGAAAGCTTATTGACTTCTGGAAAAAACACTTTGCAATCGGTTCATTTAACCAATTTGAAAATAGCAAATGTGGGTTTAATTGACACTGTTTTGGAAGAGCAAATGGATTATGCACAGCGTATTTCTTCGTTGGTTTTATCAATTAGAAAAAAGGAAAATATAAAAGTTCGTCAGCCATTGCAACGCATACTAATTCCGGTTATTGACCAAAAAATAAAGGACGAAATTACACATGTAAAAGATTTGATTTTGGCTGAAGTAAATGTGAAGGAATTGGAATATATTGATGCTATTGATAAATCAATTAAACCAAATTTTAAAACATTAGGAAAAAAGGTTGGTGCTAAAATGAAAGATGTGGCAGCTGCAATTATTTTATTTGATCAAAACAAAATTGCTGAATTAGAACAAAATGGGTTTTTAAATTTAGAAATTAGTAGTGAGATTTTTGAAATATTATTAGCTGATGTTGAGATATTATCGAAGGAAATTACAGGCTTTAAAGTAGCCAATGAAGGTAAGATTACAGTAGCGCTTGATATAGAAATGAACGAAAGTTTAATAAACGAAGGAATAGCGAGAGAAATAATTAGCAAACTTCAATTATTAAGAAAAGAAAGTGGATTGGAAGTAATGGATAAAATTAATGTACAAATTGCTGACAATCTATATACAAATGCATCATTATCTATATACAATTCTTATATTTGCAGCGAAATTTTAGCTAATTCTATTCAAGTAGTTGATAATGTAGTAGATGGAATCGAAATAGAAGTAAACGAAAATCTGGTAAAAGTAAAAATAATTAAAGCTTAAGTTATAATGGCCAAGAAAGTTGTGAAAAAAGTTGCTGCTAAAAAAGCAGTTGTAAAAACAGTTAATAAAACAATTGTTAAAAAAGCTGTTGCTAAAAAAGTTGCTCCTTCAAAAAAAGTTGCTGTTTCTAAAAATGCATCACCCAAAAAAGTGGTGAAAAAAGTGATTACCAAAGTAGCAGCTAAAAAGGCTGTAAAACCAATTGCGAAAAAAGCTTTGCCAGTAAAAACTATAAAAAAATCATCAAATATAATTGCCAAAGCTAATCCTAAAAAAGCTATTAAAGCAATAGTTAAAAAGGTTTTACCATTAAAAACTATCAAAAAAGTTACGAAAGTTATTGCTAAAGCAACTCCTAAAAAGGTAGTTAAAGCAATTGCTAAAAAAACTTTACCTTCTAAAACGGCTAAAAAGGTAACGAAAGTTGTTTCAAAAGCATCTCCTAAAAAGATAGTTAAAACTATTGCAAAAAAAGTTTTACCTACTAATACAACCAAAAAATCAACCAAAGTTATTGCTAAAGCAACTCCTAAAAAGGTTGATAAGAAAATTGCTAAAAAAACTTTACCAGTTAAATCTGCTAAAAAAGTAACTAAAGTTATTGCTAAAGTTACTTCTAAAAAGGTTGATAAAAAAACTACCTCAAAAGTTTTACCAGCTAAATCAACTAAAAAAGTTACGAAAGTTATTGCTAAAGGAAACGCTAAAAAAGGAGATAAAGTAATTTCGAAAAAAGAATTATTAGCTAAAAAAGCAGTAAAAAATTCAAAAGATACAACTAAAAAATCAGGTAGTAAAAAAGGATTAGTTTTAGCAAAGAAATCAGATAAAAAATTAGTTGCAAAAAAACCAATTAAAAATGTTCAAAAACCAATTATTGAAACTAAGCCAATAGTTGCTAAGTTATCAATTAAAAAGAAAAGCGCAATTATAAAAGCTAATAGAGAAGAGAAAAAACCAATTATAGTAAATAAGCCTTTTGTACCTAAAGAAATTCATAAGAAGGCAGTTTTGGTTTCAAAAACTAGGGCTGAAAAGAAGCAAGAATTAGAAAATAATGCTCCTGCTCCTTATCGTTTTGAAGCCAAAGCTTTAGAAATGGCAACAGAAGCAAAACGCTACAGTGATGCTGATTTAGCTGAATTTAAAGAAATTATTATTTCAAAAATGACATCTGCAAAATCGGAATTGACAAACTTGTTAGAGCAAATGCAAAATCCAAATGCAAATGGTGGAAACGATACCGATAGCAGTTATCAAACTTTAGAAGATGGACAATCGAGTAGTGAAAAAGAACAATTAAGTCAGTTAGCTGCTCGTCAAAGAAAGTTTATTGAAAACTTAGATAATGCATTATCAAGAATTGAGAATAAAACTTATGGTATTTGTAAAGTTACTGGTAAATTAATAGCAAAAGAACGTTTACGCGCTGTTCCTCATACTACTTTAAGTATGGAAGCTAAACTTCAACAATATAAATAAATAAAATAATTTCAAATTTTGTAGAGACGTAATTAACTTTACGTCTCTATTTTTTTAAATAAATAATGAAAAACAAATTCTTAATTTACCCAATTGTTATTGGCATTTTACTTTTAGTAATTGACCAATGGAGCAAAGTTTATGTAAAAACACATTTTAACTTAAGCGAAGAAGTAAATGTACTTGGTACATGGTTTAAACTTCATTTCTTAGAAAATTACGGAATGGCTTTTGGGATTGAATTTGGCGGTAGTTGGGGTAAAATTATTCTTACTTTATTTAGAATCATTTTTTGTGGAGTAATTATTTATTATATTAGTACGTTAATTAAAGCAAAATCGCATTTGGGTTATACCATAAGTTGGACCATGATTTTGGTGGGAGCACTCGGAAACATTATTGACAGCGTGTTTTATGGTGTTTTGTTTTCTGGCAGTGATAATTGGAGTATTGCTCAGTTTATGCCTACCGATGGTGGTTATGCTTCTTGGTTTCATGGTTCTGTAGTTGATATGCTATATTTTCCTTTGGTAAGAGGTACTTTCCCTACTTGGTTCCCTTTGTGGGGTGGCGAAAGTTTTGAATTTTTTAGACCAGTTTTCAATGTTGCTGATGCTACCATAAGTATTGGTTTTGTATTGATTCTAATTTTTCAAAACGAATTTACTAAACAAAATGCTCCGAAAGAGGATGTTGTTTTGGGAGATGAGAATTGAGAAATGAGATTTTTTTGTCATGGTGAGCTTGCCGAATCCAGACACGTGTTTTTGGGGAATCGAATTTGGAAAAGAGAGATGAGAGATGGGAGATGAGAGATGAGAATGAGATTTTTTTGTAATGGTGAGCTTGCCTAATCCAGACACGTATTTCTGGAAAAGCGAATTTGGAGATGAGAAATGAGAGATGGGAGATGAGAATTGGGAGATGAGATTTTTTTGTCATGGTGAGCTTGCC
>JBMOGB010000342.1:0-4218 GCA_049318585.1 Bacteroidia bacterium
TGAATTCCACCAAGTGTTACAATTTTATCGCCTTTGGCAATTGAATCAATCAATTTCTTTTGGTCTTTTTGTTTCTTCATTTGAGGGCGAATCATAAAGAAGTAAAAAATAGCAATCATTGGAACAAAAAATATTAATTGGCTCCATCCTCCGCCTGTAGCTGCGGGTGCTTGTAATAAAGTAAAATTCATGTTTGTTTTTTATTTGTTTGTGTTTTGTTAATTTAATGAGTAGTTGTTGGTGTTGTTGGCGAAGCATTAGCAGGTGTAACTTCTCCTTTAATTAAAAGCATGGTGTTAGTTGGAGTGGTATTAGCCACAACTGTAACCGATTTTTCAGCATGATTTGGCTTGCCTTCACTGTTAAATGTTACATCTATTTCGCCACTTTGTCCAGGTGCTATTGGTTCTTTGGGCCAATTAGGAACTGTGCAACCACAGCTAGCAGAAGCATTGGTAATTAATAAAGGATTTTTTCCTGTGTTTTTAAATTTAAATTTGTGGTTTACCAATTCGCCTTCTTTAATTGTACCAAAGTCGAACATGTTTTCATCAAAGGTAATTTCAGTAGCATTTATGTTTTCAGCAGTTGGGTTTTCAGCAGTTGCTGGATTGGTTACAATTTCTGTTCCTGCTTGGTTTCCAGTGTTGTTACTGCAAGCAATTGTAGTTAATATCAAAGTTGAAATAAGTATTCTTTTCATCAGTTTTATATTGTTTGTTTTATGGTTCAATTTTAGTAAAAATAATTGTTTTTTACTCCATTAATCCTCTTCCAGTTTTGTTTATTTTATCTTCTTTGCGTAAATCTAACTGCACTTTATCTAACACACCATTCATAAATGTATGGCTATTGGGACTGCTATAAATTTTAGCAATTTCCAAATATTCATTGATACTTACTTTAACTGGAATTTGGCTAAACATGGTAATTTCGCACATGGCCATTTTCATTAAAAGCATGTCAACTGTTGCAATTCTTTCAGCATCCCAATTTTGTGTTTTCGAACTAATTAAATCAGTCAAATATTCATCGTGTTCCAATGTTTTAAAAAACAAATCCGAAACAAAATTAGTGTCTTCAAATTTATCGTTATAAAAACCATTCAATATTTCCGGCTGTTTGTTTTGTTTAATTGTAGAAAGTGTTTTTTGAAATGCCATTAACGCCATTACATCATCGTCTTCCCAATTAATGAAATGCTGTTCCATGTAATCGTTAAACACTTCGCTGTCGGCTACTAAACTTTCAATAATTTCGAGTAAAATTTGCTTTTCTGCAAAAATAGAAAAATCACCATCTTTAGTAGCAGCTACTAAAGTGTCTAATTCCTTTATTTCGGTAAATATTTGACGGAAAAAATCAGCACTTTTACTCCAATCAATTTTACTGGCTTTTATTTTTTCTTGTAAATTCAAATCATTTTCAAGCATAGCAATTGCGCCATTATTGTAAATTGCTTTTATAAACGCCATTTGCTCAGGTTGAGGAATGTATTTATTTTCTTGAATTTCAATTTCTTTACCTAAAAAGAATTTAAATTCGATAATGAATGACAATAGAAAAATGTAAACATCGTAAGCTTTGTCCAGTGATTTTACAAGATTCTTTTGAGCAACGGCTCTACTTGTGCTTTGATCTTGTTTGTAAGCATATAATGCTTGGAATGTTTTGATTCTTAAAAAACGTCTGAATAGCATAGCTATTTTATATTTATGTATGCTAATTGATGTAAAAAATTCACTAGGCTTAGCAATACAATTTTTTTAAATTTACCTAAAGAACATTTTTTGTTTTAAAAAGTTAAGTTTAGTAAAATTACTAAACTTAACTTTTTATATTATTAGTAAGTTGAACCTACTCGCATCATATCGTGAATGCGTTTTTCTGCTAATTCTGTTGCTGCTTTTTGAGTATGAACTTTGTCTTTAGCCGATTTTTGGAAAATAGCTAAAGTAGTATCATAAATTTTTTCAGTATTACCAAAAGCAGTTTCGCGGTTATAACCAATATGTTCTTGGTAAACATTGATTAATCCACCAGCATTAATTAAAAAATCGGGTGCATAGGCAATTCCTTTTTCCATTAACATTGGTCCATGAATGTTTTCGTCAGCTAATTGATTGTTTGCAGCACCAGCTATTACTTTACATTTTAGTTTATTAATATTTACAGAATCCAATATTGCTCCCATTGCACAAGGTGCAAAAATATCAACATCTAAACCATAAATTTCTTCGCCAGTAACCACAGTTGCGTTAAAGTCTTTGCTATATTTTTTTAGCATTTCATCATTTATATCTGTAATAAATAACTTAGCACCTTCTTTATGTAAATATTCAATTAAATGTCCACCTACTTTACCAACACCTTGAACAGCAATTTTTTTACCTGATAAATTATCGCTTCCAAATGCATGTTTTGCAGCAGCTTTCATACCTACAAATACACCGTAAGCAGTAACAGGACTTGGGTCTCCACCACCGCCCATGCTTTCAGGTAAACCAACTACATGGCTAGTTTCCATGTTCACATATTCCATATCGCGAGTAGTAGTATTTACATCTTCTGCGGTAATATATTTACCATTTAAATTTTCTACAAAACGACCAAATTTACGCATTAATGCTTCAGTTTTAAGCGTTTTTGCATCACCAATGATTACAGCTTTTGCTCCACCTAAATTCAATCCTGAAATAGATGCTTTGTAAGTCATGCCTCTACTTAAACGCAAAACATCATTTACTGCATCGGCTTCACTTGTATAATTCCATACGCGTGTACCTCCTAAACCTGGTCCTAAAACTGTATTATGAATAGCAATAATTGCTTTTAATCCAGTGTACTCATCTTGGCAAAATACTATTTGCTCATGATCGTGTTGTTGCAATTGAGAGAAAATATCTGACATGTTTGTTTTGTTTTAAAGGCTGCAAAACTATGTTTATTTTCCACATTTCATAACTGAAAAAAGAAAGGAAAATAATGGGTTTTTTATACTTACTGTAATCAAGTCATAAATGCAATTTTACCTTTATTTTTAGCAAGCGTTTTTCTTTAACCCAAAATATCTATTACGAGTCAAATATATTCAAATCAGTGTTTCTATAAATTTAAAAAACTTAGCGTTGTTATCATTTTAAAATTTAACGAAATGAATTTTTTAAAATCAACTCTCATAACGAAGTTCTAAAGCTTTTTCTGGGTTTAACTAATCGGCACTGAATTAAAACACTGAATTTACTTACCTATAAAAACAGGTTTACGTTTTTCTACAAAAGCTTTCATTCCTTCTTTTTGATCCTCGGAAGCAAAACACATATAAAAATTTTTACGTTCAAAATATAATCCTTCTTGCAAGCTGCTATCAAATGCTTTCAAAACACTTTCCTTAGCTAATCTTATCGCAATTGGACTTTGAATGGCAATTTCTTTTGCCATTTTCACTGCTTCTTCTAAGTATAATTCTACTGGAACAACTTTGTTAATTAATCCAGCTGATAATGCTTCTTCGGCACTTATGAACTTACCAGTTAAAACAATTTCCATAGCCAATGCTTTACCAACTGCTTTTGTTAACCGTTGTGTTCCACCAGCGCCTGGCATAATTCCTAGTTTTATTTCAGGCTGACCAAATTTTGCAGTTTCACTCGCTATAACCATATCGCAGGTCATTACTAACTCGCAGCCACCGCCTAAAGCAAATCCGCTAACAGCAGCAATAATTGGTTTTTTTGTTTTACGAATTTGATCCCAAGTTTCAAACTGGTCTATTTTCAATAAATCAATGGCTGATTTATTTTCCATTTGTTTTATATCGGCACCAGCAGCAAAAGCTTGATCGTTACCAGTTATTACAATGCAACGAACTTCATCGTTATCATCTAATTGCTGAAAAGCACTTTTAAGCTCTAACATCAATTGTAAATTCAACGCATTTAATTCTTTAGGTCTGTTTAACTGAATCAAAGCAATGTGTTTTGCATACGATTCTTTCACTATTATAAATTCAAATTCCATATATATTGAGTTGTGATTTTTTGAGTTTGTTTTGATAAAATCTAACCTATAATTTCTTTAATTTATTCTAAAATATTTAAACCACTTCCTACACCCATCTCTCTTTTCCAAATTCGATTCCCCAAAAACACGTGTCTGGATTCGGCAAGCTCACCATGACAAAAAAATCTCATCTCCCAATTCTCATCTCCCATCTCT
>JBMOGB010000343.1:0-4180 GCA_049318585.1 Bacteroidia bacterium
TTCAATTTAAAAGCATCATTTTTAAACTTTCCATCCATTTCGGCTTCATGAATTTGAGTTTTATAATTTTGTTCACTTTGTAAATCATTAAATCCAAAGTCTATATTTTTAAGTTTTACTTTTTCTAAATCAAGCAGAAAATTTTCGTTAGCACTGTTGGTTTGATTTTCTTTTTTTACCAAATCAAAATTACTACTTCCATTTTTATAAACTACTAAGTTAATAATTGCACTGTCTATTGAAATGATTTGAATTTTATAGTTTTTATTGAAAATATCTTTGATGTTAAAACCTAAATATACATGTTGTGCATTTAAAACATTGGTGTCTGATTTAACAATAGAAACACCAATTAAATCAAGACTTACATTTGGAAAATTTTTAAAAATAGTAACATCACTCGACTTTATTTTTAGTTCAGCATTTAAATTATTATTTATTTGTGTAATAACATATTCAGTTAAAACACGCTTATTGCTCACTAAGTAGCCTGCAAAAATGGTTACTATTAGTATAATTGATAAGAAGCTTGCTAGTATTATTTTATAAATTGGTTTCACAGTATGTAGTTAAACGCAAAATTGCAACTTATATTTTACATTGAAAACTAGGTTCAATAAACATATATTTAAATGTGTAGTATATTTTATAACTAAGATTATTAGGCAATAAAGGACTTATTTTGCTAAATTGTAAAAAAAAGGTTGCGTTTTTTAAACATAAATCTATATTTGCACTCCCCAAAACAAAGGAGGCATAGCTCAGCTGGTTCAGAGCATCTGCCTTACAAGCAGAGGGTCACAGGTTCGAATCCTGTTGCCTCCACCAAACAAGACAACTCCAAATTTTTTGAGAGTTGTCTTTTTTTTGCACCTTTGAAACCCTTGTCAATGCCGATTGTTTGGCGTAAAACTTCATTAATTCTTTCGGTTCTACATTTGATTCCATCAAAACTTAACTTTTCAAAGAAAAACACATTCCTAAAAGTGCTGATGGAAATAAATAATTTAAACTTTAAATGAGTTTTATTGAATTTATTCGTTCATTTGAAGTACAAAATGTACTTAGCTTATAACCATTTTTATCACTCAACAAACTACCTTTATGGCGAGCCTATAAAGGGCTCGCAAGGTTGTAGGGTGAGTTACCGCTTCCACTTCAATGGAAAGGAGAATGATGACGAGACCCAAACACAGGATTATGGAATGAGAATATACAATCCAAGTCTTGCAAAGTTTTTGAGTGTTGATCCCTTGACAAAGGCTTATCCATATTTAACACCTTACCAATTTGCTAGTAATTGCCCAATTTCAGGTATAGATATGGATGGGTTAGAGTTTTATTATGCAGCTGATGGACAATATTTAGGACAAGGTTCTGATCCCAAAAATATGGAAGTAAGGCTGGCGAAAGTAAATGGAACAACAAAATCAGGCAACAATATAGTCAACGCAGTTGATATTAATGGTAAAACTCAAAAAACATGGACTGTAATTCATAATGATCATGATGAGTTTCTTCAAGTAGCAGCATTAGCATATAATGAAAACACTATAAATCCAACTGCTCAACAGGCTACTGCTAATATAGTGATGAATAGAAAAGAACAAAAATCTAAATCATGGGGGCTAACTATTAATTCTATATTAGATAAGTTTGCAGGGTCTGGAGTCGGGACTAGTCATAAAGATAGGGCTAATGATAATAAAGATCAAACTTATTTCCATTATGCAAATTTTTTTAAAGAATCAGGTTCAGAGAGAAATGAAAATTCAGGAATGAAATCTGCAATAAGTGGTACTATTAAAGCTTTTCTTAGTCAAGATATTACTGGGGGTGGTCTTTTTGAAAAAGGTACTGATTTTTTTGATGCTACAAAGAAAGCTGATGGTACATTCAAATGGAAAGATTATCGAGATAATTTCAACCATGGCTTCAAATGGGATACTAATAATGTGTCTTTATTAAAAGGACAATATAATAATGAAACATATAGTTCTCATTTAGGTTCAATATCAGGAGATTATAAATACATTGGAACTGCAAGTTATGGAGGTAATACATATATGAAAAATAATCCAAAGTACAAATCAAAATAATATAATATAATGAAAAAAAGTATAATATATTTTTTATTAGTGGTTCCATTTTATAAATGTGGGGTAGTTGACAATCAAAAAAACAATAAATTGTCTAATTATAAATATGTTGAGGAGTCTCTTGATGCTTTTTTAAAAAAAATTGTTCAATTTGATTCTTTAGAAATTGAATACGTAAATGGCTCTTTTAAAGATACTTCTATTGAAAGCAAATGTTGTTATATCCATAAAACAAATATCAAATATGGACATTATTTTATGGAGGTGCAAGCATCTATTTTAAAAGAAGAAAATGAGTATACTGAAATTTTTCTAAAAGTTAATGGGAAAAAAGTTAAAAACTTTTCTGATAAAGAAGGAATGCTTGACATTTACTTTGATGATTATTTAGAAAGTGAATATCCAATATTTAAAACTAGAGAAGGTTTTGAATTTTATATTCTCAAGGGAACTAGCCCAAATGGAGTTGGAAGATTGTCAAAAATTAAATATGGTTTTTTAATTTTAAAAGATAATAAAAACTTCAAATGCTTAAAAATTACTACTTTTGGTTTACCTAATGATTTTTATTGGGGATATAACAAAACAACTAACAAATTAGTTTATTTAACTGTTATTTCTGAGGATGTTGAAAACGACTCGGTTGAACATATATATACCATTCATCCAGAGTACTTAAATATTAATAAATTAGAACTTGAACCAATTCTTGATAAAAATGGTTCGGAAATTATTATTAAAGTTGCAACTCCAAATATAAATGATATTTCTAGATATAGAGTAATTAGTAATTCATTCCAAGAATAGATTTCTTAGGTGGTGTTCAATGGGAAAAATTATTAAGTACTTCGATAATATTCGATTCATCACTTTTAGAAAATTGTGGGTGTGAAAAAAATAAGAAGAACAAAGAAGTAATAATTATTGCTTCTCTGTTATTAAAAAAAATACAAATTACACTCACAAAAAAGCTAGTGTAATTTATAAAAGCAAACCAAAATTGATTCATTGGTGTTCACTAAATCACTACAATACAAAAAAAAGACATGCTAAAGTCATTTAAGAGTTTTGGAATAGATGCCTTCTAAAGGCATCCAAAACACTTGTATGATTCTTTTAAAACTAAAGTAGTTTTACTATATCGGAAAATGCGCATTCAAAGTATTTACTGCTTGTTGCATGTTGGGTAATTGGTATTTTAAAGTAGCTGATGGTCGTTTATGTCCAGCTAGTAATTGAACATCTTCTAAGGGAATTTGGTAACTATTAAGCCAATTGGCTATTACACTTTGCCTGATGGTTTGTAGGTTTAGTTTTCTTTCAGGAAACAAATACTTAAATGTTTCTACTAAATATTGTACATCATCTGCTTTTATTGGATTGCCCAATTTATTTAACAACAAAGCATTGGTGTCAGTTTTTATTAGTTTAGATCTACTTAATCGAAGGTATTTGTCTAACAGAATAAGTTGGCTTGGCTTTATGTTTAATATTCGTTTGTTCACCGTAGTGCTTGCCTTTACGTTAATTGTAGCTTCGTCTAAATCTATATCCGTTGTTTTTAATTGAATAACCTCTGACAGCGTTAAACCTTGGTATATTAACAGTGAAATGAGCAACTTGTTTCTGTATTTAAGCACCGCATATCTTTCGGCCCGTTTTAGCAACAAACTCAGCTCTTGGTTGGTAAATAAATCGCGGTGAATAATGTTTTTGTTTTGTTTTTTTATGCAAATAGTTCTGCAAGGATGGTAATAAATTATACCAGTATGTAGCAAATAGTCATAGTATTTTTTTATTCCAGCTTGCATTAAAATTATTCCAGATCGGTTTTTTCCATTTAACAATCGCTGTTTAAAATAATCCATAATTTCTTTGTAACCATATTGCCATGCTTCAGGATGTTGTTTCAGGTATCTATTTATAATAAAAGTATAGCTTTTTATGGTGTTTTGAGTATGTTTTTGGAGACTCAAATATGTAAATAGGTTATTTGCTTCCATTTCATCTAAAAGCATTTAAAACAGCTGATTTGCGTTTTCGTTTAATAGCATACAAATTGGTAGTATCTATACTACTGT
>JBMOGB010000344.1:0-4171 GCA_049318585.1 Bacteroidia bacterium
TAAATTAACTGATTATACAGAATTTAAGTATAATAGTCCTAATACTAATACAAAGTGTAATCAATTTAAACTATTTGAAACACCAAGGAAATTGAAGTCTATTTGGAAATTCAATTATAATCTGGATGGAAAGAAAATACAAGAACTATGCTTTTATCCCAATGGTGATTTAGCATGGTATGCTAATCATATATATAATCAGGACAAACAAATTTCAGAAATCCTTTCTTATAACAATGAAAATGTATTGATCTACAAGAAAATTACATTCTATAATTCTATTGGAGATAAAATCAAAAAGGAAAAATATGTGCATAAAGATCATATTCATCAATGGAAAAGCTATAGTGGGGAAATAGGCTTTTATTTATGGACATCAGGAGCATAAAGCAAGATACTTTTAGTTAAATTAAACTTAGTACGACATCTTTTGGCTTAGCTGGATTCTATTTTTGCTTAAAAAGGTAAACACTGAAAGGATATTTTATATCTTTAAAGTTTTAATTCTAAAAATAATTGAAATAAATATGAATAGCTTTACAGCAATAGATTTTGAAACTGCAAATGGATATGGTTATGCTATTTGTCAGGTTGGACTTGTAAGGGTTGAAAATGGAATTATTACCAATGAAATTAGTATATTGGTTCAACCACCTGATAATTTCTATTGGGGATGGTTTATAGATATTCATGGAATTACACCGCAGGATACTGCAAATGCACCAACATTCGATAAAGTATGGCATTTAATAGAACCATTTATTAAGAATCAGTCTGTAGTAGCACACAATGGATTGTCTTTTGATTTTCCTGTATTAAGAAAGACAATGGAATATTATGGTATGACAGTTCCTGAATATGAAAAATTCTGCACTTACAGGATTTTTAAATCAAATCTGGCATCACTGTGTCAGAATTATAATATATATTTGCAACACCATGATGCATTAAGTGATGCTAAAGCTTGTGCGGAATTGTTTTTGATACATTTAAAAAAATAAATATTATTTTAAAAAAATATGAAAAAAGAAGAAGTATTAAAAGAAATTGATGATTGTATCCTTAACTGTGATACAAGAAATCTCGCAAAGAATGTTGAAGAACTTTTAAGTCAGACAGATGAAGATGATGCCTGTCAATGCATATCACAAATTTTGCTTAGACATTACACAACATACAGAGCTGATGCAACAGCAGCATTAATGGAAATTATTATTCGCAAACATCCAAATCTCGCAACGATAAAATTTCCTGACAATTATTTGTTTCGCCTTGTTATATTAAGTGGTTCGATGGACTTATATGAATGTTATATTGAAGAAGCTATTGAACCAATGCTTAAAGGGAAAGAAGAATCAGATGTTTTAGACTATTATATGGGATTATATACTACAGCGGAAAAATACAATGATGGAATATTCTCAAAATATGTTCGCTATATAAAAGGAATGGATTTTAATGGAGCCTTTTCAAGATATGAAAAAGATGCTAATGTGGCAATGATTCATCAAGAAAATTATGAGATTATGGATAGCATTGTCGAAAAATATAATTCTATTGTTGGTCGTAGAGATATTTTAAAGAATTTAAACAAAAAAATAAGACTTGATTTAAATATAAAAAAATAAACATATATAGACTAATGGCTAACGAATTAGAAAAAGCAATCACGATAAAAACCGCAATCGACAAGATAGATGCAGGAGATTTTTTACTGCCTTCAATTCAAAGACGCTTCGTTTGGAATACAGAACAAATAGAATTGCTTTTTGACTCTATTATGCAGGATTATCCAATAAACACTTTTATGTTTTGGAGAGTAAACAGTGATGAAATAAAAAACTTGTTTCGTTTCTATGACTTTTTAAAAAAATACATTGGTTACAAAGGTGGTAACAATGAAGAAAGAAAAACTAAAGGTTATAAGGACTTTAATGCTGTGATAGATGGACAACAACGTCTTAATAGCTTATACATTGGTTTAAAAGGTAGTTACGCAAATAGACAATATGTTTATAATAAGAAAATATACTACAAAGATGAAAGTAGCTACCCTACAAGAAAACTTTACTTGGATTTACTTAACCCTATTGAAACAGACGAACAAAAGAAAAAATATGATTTTCAATTATTAATACATAACGAACATAAAAAAGAAAATGAACAAACCACAAAACAAGTTACTGATGAATTCGGAAATCAGAAGACAATGGACTGTTATTGGTTTGAAGTTGGGAAAATTTTAGAATTTAAGAGTGAACATATTATTGTCACATTTCTAACACAGGAGAAATTAGATTTATCAGGATTTCCGGGTGAAACGCTTTTAAAACTCTATAAATTAGTAAACGAAAAGACACTGATAAACTACTATTTAGAGTTAGAACAAGATTTTGACAAAATTTTATTTGAATTCATTAGAACTAATTCAGGCGGGACAAAACTATCTTTTGCTGACCTCTTAATGTCAATTATAACCGCTTCTTGGGAGATAGGACAATCGACTAAAGGTGCAAGAGAAGAACTAGATGAAGTTATTAGGGAAGTGAGGGAATTTGGATTTGAAATAGACCAAGACTTTGTATTAAAAACTTGTCTTGTTTTAGTTTCGCAAGATATACGATTTGCCCTTAAAAACTTTGGGGCTGAAACAATAGCTAATATCAAAACGGATTGGAGCAAAATAACATTATCAATAAAAGCTACTTTTGAATTAATCAGATCCTTCTCATTTAACAATCATTCTTTAAGAGCAAAAAATTCTGCAATCCCAATCATATACTACCTATTTAAAACAAATCTTTACACAGAGATAAACAAGGAAAATAGACATAAAGAAAACAGAGAACTAATCAAGACATTTCTTCATATTTCACTATTAAACAAATTATTTGGTGGAAGTTCCGATGGTTTCCAAGTCAAACTGAGAAAGGTAATTTCTGAAAATATCAATAGTAATTTCCCTCTATCTGAAATAAAAGATGAGTTCAAGGGGACAAATCATAGCTTCAAAATTGACGATGAAAAAATCAGTAATATTTTAAGAACTTCTTACGATAGCTTAGACAGTTTTTATATCCTTTCACTACTATTCCCAAAATTCAATTTTGAATTTAAGAACCCAAATATTGATCACCTTCACCCAAGAACCCAATTTAATAATGAAAATTATACGCATTTACAAAATCAAGACGACATAGATTTTTATAACAATTACTATAATTCTGTTTTGAACTTAGCAATTCTTTCAGAAGAGCAGAATAAATCAAAGAATAAAAGAGAGTTGAATACTTGGATTGAAAAAGAAGAAAAATTTAATAAAGATATACGGAATATTTTACTGATTCCGGAAAATATTGACTTAGGATTTACAAACTTTATTGAATTTATCAACAATAGAGAAATTCTCTTGACAAAAATATTAAAAACAAAATTGGAATAGGAAAACATTAACCAATCAAGTAAACTATCTTGACAATAAACTACTGATATTCTAATCCTTTAACATAATGCAGTAATAGAAAATTTCTTTGGTTTACTAAAATCTGAATTACTATATTTGCAGAAGTTTAGTTCTATAGAAAACTTTGAATACGAACTTAACAAATATATTAATTACTACAACAATCAAAGAATCAAAGCTAAACTAAAAGGACTAAGTCCGGTTAATTTCCGAACTCAGTCCATTTAAATTTTAATTATTAATCCGTCCAACTTTTTGGGGGCAGATCATTAATTTTATCGGCTTTTTAATTATAAAAATTTACCACGACACTCTTTGTCTTACCTATACTATAACTTTGCATAAAAAAGACATGGAAGCTTTAAATAAAAAAAGAATTGAAAGCGGAATCTTTATTAATGATCATAATATTTCATTTGAAGAAGGAAAAATTTCAATCATCAGTGGAAGCCCAAATACAGGAAAAACATGTTTAATGATTGAAATAGCAAAGAATATGCTTAAAAAACAAATTCCGGTTACAATTTTTTCATTAGCACTTGGGAATCAAGAAATATTTGGCGCATTTTCATCATTACAAAAATATGGCGAAATTAATAATACTGTTTTTGAAATAAAGGGTGATTTCGAATCTGATAATGCTTGTTACTCACATGGTATTATAGATTTTCATTATTGGCTTCCGTCAAATCATTCTATTGAAAATAT
>JBMOGB010000345.1:0-4171 GCA_049318585.1 Bacteroidia bacterium
ATGGTGGCTGCTAACGCAATTATTTATGCTTTTTATTTGGTTTATGCCAAACAATTAATTCATAAATATCATCCACTTACAGTTACGCTTTACAGCTTTTTATTTGGAACATTATTGGTTTTACCTTTTGGCGCTGCAGAATTTAGCCAAATAGAATGGTACACTTTTACTCCAAAAATTTGGGTTTTTGTTGGCTTTATAACTGTTGGATCAACATTTATAACTTATGTGCTTAATGCTTATGCCTTGCGACATGCAAGTAGCAGTTTAGTGGGCTCATACATTTATTTACAACCTGTTTGTGCCACCATCATTGCCATAATTTTTGCCACCGATGAATTGAGTTTTGAAAAACTATTATTTATGCTTTTGGTATTTGCAGGAGTTTATTTGGCAAGTATTAAGAGAAACAAAAATCAATTGGTAATTGAGAGTGTTGAGAAATGAAAGGTTAAAATTTAAATTGATGATTCAGTTGATATAATAAATTATTATTGTAAAAGTAAACGGTTGTGGCAAACAATGACAGAATTAACCATAAAAATATTCTATTTTTTTAAAATCAAATATGAATATGATGCAAACGACTTAATATTTATGTCGCATAAAAGCACAAAGAATTTAAGTACTTTGTATGAACTGTTTTTGGTTTTTTCAATAAGCCCCATATTTGTATATAAGGAGAAAGCTTTATTGATTTGCTTAATTATTTTACCACCTGTTTTCATCTTGATGTTCAAATTGTTTAAACAATATTTCTTCAAAGTGTTGCTTATTTATGCTGATAAATTAATGATAATATTTCCATACAATAGTGATAAATCAATAACGATTCATTTTGCTGAAATTAGTAAAATAAAGTACTATCCAGGATATAAGAATTCACCTAATAATATCAGCGTTTATTTATTAAAACCCAAAAACAATAAAATAAGTTATACAATTTTGGTTGGCGAGAATATTTATAAATTTGCTAATACACTTAAGTTTTTAAAAGAAAAAGGGATTCAGATTGAATTCCACGAAAATGATGCCGAAATACAAGGATTTGTCAATGGACAATTTGATAAAATTCCATTGACAAATAAATACTAAATCAAGAAATAGAACTACAAGAAAAACACATAAATATGAAAGACTTAAATGTTATCTGCCGATATTTATGTCTTACTTTTATCTATTCCTTTTATGATAGCAACTGAAATCAAAAATGATATGCCAATTCCAAATGTTCCAAAAATTGAATCAAGTACAATCCAATCCATACCTTCATCCATATCTCCATTTATGTTTCTATATTCAGGAGCAATTATCCAATACCATTGAAAGAAAAGAATTGTTTTTGCAAACAAAAAACCAATAATTCCTGAGATTGAAAGCTTTAAATATACTGAAAAGAAATTTTCAGTATAGATTTTTTTTTCCAGCAAAATTAGTAGACACTAAAGAAGCTGTTAATAATGGCAAGAACACCATAAACAAACCAACTTCGTGATATTTATATTGATTAATAAAAGTTCTTAGTAAATATTCTGTTACAAGAAAAAGAATAAAAATAAAAATAAGTTTGTGTTTCATAATTTAAAATAGATTACTTTAAGGAATTTACCTAGTGCTTGGTGTTAGCAATATTCCATTTTTTTATGTGTAAAAAAAACAAACTCTAAAAAGTTAATTATATTGGATTTTAATTATGGTTTTTGTTGGTATCATTTCACTAAAACACCAACAAATGCACTAATTCGATTGGTGAAGACATCAACCGAGAACAAGAATAAACATTGGTTCGGGAACAAAATCAATTGCCGTTGCTTTTAAGCAACGGATAAATAAAATCCTGCAAATCCTTCAATCCTAAAAATCCTGATTCAGACATTGTGCGGGAAAATCTGCGGTATTCAGCGAAATCTGCGGGCAATTATTGTTGTTTGATTAAATGCGCTATAACACAAACATTGGCTAAAAAAGTTGGTTGGCAATTACAATAGAGTTAATAATCAAGGGAGATGCTTACAGCATGACGATTGCTTTGGGTTTCTTTAAAATCCTGCAAATCCTTCAATCCTAAAAATCCTGATTCAGACATTGTGCGGGAAAATCTGCGGTATTCAGCGAAATCTGCGGGCAATTATTGTTGTTTGATTAAATGCGCTATAACACAAACATTGGCTAAAAAAGTTGGTTGGCAATTACAATAGAGTTAATAATCAAGGGAGATGCTTACAGCATGACGATTGCTTTGGGTTTCTTTAAAATCCTGCAAATCCTTCAATCCTAAAAATCCTGATTCAGACATTGTGCGGGAAAATCTTCGGAATTCTGCGAAATCTGAGGGCAATTATTGTTGCTTGTTGGTGTCGCTGCGCTTAAACATCAACAAAGGCTCAAGGGAGAAAACAGCCAGAGGCTTATTAATTCAATCACTAGCAAAAGATGCTAGTGAATGCTATACTTAAATCAAAATCCTGCAAATCCTTAAATCTCGTAATCTTGTTCAAAACAAAATGCGGGAACATATAAGAATATCTGCGAAATTTCAGGGTAAAGTTTCGACAATCTCAACGACCGATTTATTGGAGATACAACAACGGAACTTTCTAGTTGGTAACGCTAAGCTAAAACACCAATAAGGGCAAATTTACTAATATGAATTTTAGTGTAACCTCATTCATTAGAATATAAAAAAAAATAAACTTAATTTGCAAACTGATTTATACCAATGCACAAACAAACTTTAACTGTTATTATTCCATGTTATAATGAAGAATTATTGATAGAAAAAACCTATCAAAGGGTTAAAAATGCACTAAACAATTTAGCAGAAATTGACTCGAATATTGTTTTTATAAACGATGGAAGTAGCGATAAAACAGCCGAAAAATTAAACATTATTGCCAGTGAAGATTTAACCGTAAAACTGATTCATTTTTCCCGAAATTTTGGTCATCAAGCTGCGGTAACAGCGGGAATTAATAATTCAGAAACAGATATTGCTATTATTATAGATGCCGATTTGCAAGATCCTCCTGAGCTTTTTACTGAAATGATTGAGTTGTATAATTCTTCTAATTGCAATGCCATTTATTGCGTTCGCAAAACAAGAAAAGGAGAAACTTTTTTCAAGAAAATTACAGCAAAATATTTTTATAAATTAATGGATAGATTGAGCGAAGTACCTATTCCGCTTGATACTGGAGATTTTAGATTGATTGATAAAAAAATAATTGATGAATTTAAAAATTTAGGAGAAAAAAATAAATTTGTTCGTGGGTTAATAAGTTGGATTGGCTTTGTACAAATTCCATTTTATTATGAAAGAAACGAAAGATTAGAAGGGCAAACAAAATATCCATTTAAAAAAATGCTCCGATTTGCATTAAACGGTATTCTTTATTTTTCGAAAAAGCCTTTAAAACTTGCCATTCAATTAGGACTTATTAGCACTTTGATTGCATTGGTTTTATTGGTATATATTTTATATGGTTATTTTTTTAGTGGACAAACAGTTACCGGCTGGGCTAGTACACTTACCATTGTAGTATTTTTTGGTGGAATTCAATTACTAACCATTGGTTTAGTGGCACAATACATTGCCAATATTTTTGATGAAGTAAAAGGTCGCCCCGATTATATAATTGCTAATAAAGTGAATTTTTAAGAAGGAAATAATAAAGCAATTTTTTATACTTTTTTGAACCACATAGGTACAGAGAAAACATAGCGCAAACTATGTAAACTATGTTTCTAAGTGGTTCATTTTTTTTACTACTAAATTCAAAATGTTATAATGAATCGCCATTAAAATATTGATTTTGATACTTTTGAAATGATGTAAAATTTACCTGTTGAAAAATTTGATTATTCATAAAATCTTGTTATAAAATGTTATTTTGCGAATGTTTTCAAAACATATTTTTTAACAAATAAATTTAATAATAAATATTATGAGCGACCCACGTTTAAAACCAGTATTAGATCATTTAAAAAATTTGATGGATGCAGCTGTTGAACATGCAACCAATGAATTTACAAAAATTAGAGCAGGAAAATCTCATCCTTCAATGATAGATGCCGTAAAAGTTGATTATTACGGACAGTTAGTACCTGTAAGTCAAATAGCAAATATTAGCACTCCCGATGCAAAGTCAATAACTATTCAACCTTGGGAAAA
>JBMOGB010000346.1:0-4147 GCA_049318585.1 Bacteroidia bacterium
GTTGGGTACAATATGCTGATATTTTTGATGCTTCCAATTAATTGCTATAAGAATGCCCATTTATTATCCACTCTATAATTATATTCCTTTCTGCTTGAGGAATAAAACCAGCTTGTGGCATTGGTGTGGGTATTCCTTGCACAGCTCTTGCTTCGATTCTTTGCCAATGGTTTAGAATATCACAAACATTCGTAAAATCAAGTCCCGCGTGTGGGTTGTTTCCTGAATGACAACTTGAACAACGATTAGCCAAAATTTGTCTAACTTGGTTAAATGTATTGTTTACAACAATTGTATCTACAATAACTTTCTTAAATGTTTCGCAACCATTTTGATCTTTTAACACTAAAACATGATTTCCCACTTTTACATTTGAGAATATTGGTTGATTTTGAAAGGGGTAACTATCAATTTTATATTGATAATTGGCACCAATGGGCTCTGTTATCTGAATAGTGCCAGTAGCAGAACATGGGTGAGAGGGGGTGCTTAAAGTAGAAATTGCTACTTGAATGTTACATGGTTCATTGTTTTCAGTTTTACAAGAATATAAGCCAACAAATATTAATGAAAAAAACAATAATTCCTTATTTTTTTTCATTATCGTCAGTTAATGTTTTTATAAAACTAATAATGTCTTGTTTTTCTTTTTTACTTAATTTTAAATTATCAAAAGGTAAGGTTTGATACGCTAAATTCATTCCTATGCCGTTACCACCACCTAATTCATAAAATTTAATCACATCTTCTAATGTATTATAAACTCCATTGTGCATATAGGGTGCTGTTTTTTCACTATTTCTAACGGTCGGGGTTTTAAATGAAAATTTGAGTTGCTCTATTTGATTTAATTTATACCTGCCTTCATCAGCATCTATAATTGCATTTTTCCATGCGATATTTTTGGGAACGCCGATTACTTCGGATTCGGTAGTATTATACCAAGGTGGTACCGTGCCATTATAAAGAGGAATAAAATGGCAAGTAGCACATTTGGCTTTACCTGCAAATAAATTAAACCCATTTATTTCGTTTTCTGTTAGTGTAGCTTCTCCTGCAAAATAATGATCAATTTTGGCATTAAAAGGCATTAAACTTCTAACATAAGAAGCAATAGCATTCTTAATTACATAAGGTGTCATTTCTTTTTTATCTGGAAATGCTTTAGTAAATAATTGAACTACATTTTTGTTGGATGAAATTTTATCTTTTATTTCTTTTGGAGAAAGATTAAACTCATCCGGATTATTCATGACACTTTCTATTTGATTTTCTAAATCTTGCGAACGCATATCATAGAAAAATGATTTTTGAAAAGAAGAATAAAATAAAGTAGGAGAGTTTCGCTTAAAACTATTGTTATGAATATTTTTGGTTGATTTTGTTTTTCCATCTGTAAATGCTTTATCTGCATTATGACAAGTGGCACAACTCATTTGGTTGCTTCGTGATAAAGAAACATTATTAAAAAGTATTTTACCTAAAGCTGTTTTTTCTGGGGTAGATTTTGATTCGGCAAAAGGAGAAAAAGCATCAGGATTAAGTTTTTTTCCTTGCATTAAATCGGATAATTGACCGTAGAAAACCTTATTGTCTTTAAAATTTGCAGTTTTTTCAATTACAGTTTTAAAATCACCTTCAAATGCAACGCTTAGAGGCATTAAATGATATTTAATAAATTCTAACCTATTAAAAGTATTAAAATCATTGTTGAAATCAATGTATTGTTTCGCTTTTTTAGACAATGTAATTATGTCAGAATTTATTTCTTGTTTATTGGTTTCACAATACATCAAATAAAATTCTTCTATTCCTTCAAGGGCATCTTTGGCTTCATCTATTGAATTAAATGCTACGGGAGAATCGAAACCAGTAATACCCTGTGCTGCAATCCTGATGATCTGATGTTGCATCAATTCATAAAAATGATGGTTTTGAATGGGTAAATCTTTAAAATTTTGTTGAATAAATTTTAAGTCGGTTTTTAAAACCCGAACCTGTTTTATTAATTCATCCAAGTTTATACTATCGTTAAAAATAATTTCTTCAATAACTTGAAAACCCGCGGCATCGTTTACGATATTATCATCAGTTTTTACTTCGGGCAAAGCGGGTCCATTTATTCTTCTGGAATGACCTTGAAAATAATATTCTACAAAAGGCTCAATCTTTTTATATGCTTTACGGGTTTTTTTGAAGTTTTGGATTAATTCTTTTTGATTTTTTGTGCTTTCCAATTCTGTCAAACTTACACTTAGTGTATCTATTTTTCCCGAAATTACGGTATGTATTTTGCTTTCTAAAGATTGATATCTTTTATCTATACAGGAAAAAAGTGATAATAAAAAGCAGAGTAAAAATATAATATTTTTCATTTATTAAACTTTGTTATGTTATATAAACACAAATACCTTTCACCAATTACTTTAGTGAAAGGTATTTGTATTAATAATTATATCTTATTATCTAGGAACATTCTTTAATATAAGTGTTTGTCCCCCAGCTTTGTAAGGTTGTATAGAAGTTGCTTTACTTGGATTTAAAAATTTATCACCGTCAACCCAAGTATGTGCGTGAATATTAATTGTAAATGTACCTTTAACTCCAACTACATCAGAAATATCAACCATTGCACCGTGTTCCCAAAGACCATATTTAGATTGATTAGGTCCAGCAGGATTGTATTTTGTATTTAAGAAATCTGCATCTTTATGTTTCATATCCATAAAGATCTTTTTTGTACCCGTTGCTATATTATACTGCCACATTAATGAATTGTGAGTAGCTTCTGGCCAAAAAGAATCTCCATCTTCTTGTATATAAACAAAGTTTTCTGTTACACAAAGGTTATCAGGATTGATTATATCTGTTCCTTTTACATTTGTACCAGATGGAGAAACATCACCATCTGCTACAATTTTTAAAGTTCCTTTTAAAGGATCGTTAGCATCTAGTTTTAATTGATACATTCTACCCATGTATGTTTTTTCTGTAGATCCACTTACACCTGTTGCAACGAAATATAACTCTCTATTGTTAGCAGCAGAACCTTTTCTGTAATCTAAATCTTCTACTCGAGCAAATTGTATTGATTTAAGACTTGCATTTAAATTTTCTATTTCAGCACCAGTTAGATTTTTAGCATTAGGCACTTCTACAAATTCTACCGGATAATTATTGTTCCAAGTCATCGCAGTTTCGATTTGATTCAAATCCGTTCTTCTTAATACATATAATTTACCATTGTCTAAATCACCCACTGTGTTCGAAACATACAAATACACCTGACCATTACTAGCATCTTCTCCTAAAATAATGACTGTTTTTCCTGGATATGCTAGTTTGCTTAATGGAACTGAATTTTCACCACTAAACTTACCCAAAGCTGGTTTTACCCTTGATTGGCTAGAAGGATTTGAAACTCCAATCGGATCAATTGCATGTGTCATTGCGTTTACATTCGATTCACCTGTTGTTAAGAAAGTAGGACCAAATCCATGTTCCGACTGAGTTGCCATTGTAGCAGAACACAATCTAAACATACCTCCGTCAGTATTTACAATATACTCACCTTTGGTAATGTTTAATTTTTTGTCTAAATATAATCTAGACACGGCCCATGTATTTTCATGATTGGTAACCATGATATACCCACTTCCATCTGGATTTGGAATAAATCCTTGACCATCTGGGGCACCACCATACACCATGTTATTGGAATTAGGAATTGCATCTTCAGTACTGACTAAAGTGTAAACGCCTACATCCGAAAACTCAGATCCCATTTTTACAAAGGCTGGGGTAATTGAGCGGTTTTTAAATTCAACACTCTCTGTAGTTGTATTATTATCATCTTTATTACAAGAAACAATAATAAGCATTATAGCTGACACAGCTAAAAATAATAAAGTACTTTGCTTTAACATAATTTTTAAATTTGATTTTTTATATTTAATTATTTGTCGCAAAAGTACTAGTTAAGCCTAAATAGGATATTAATTCAGTATTATCATATTATTAAATTAGTGATGTTTTGGTCGTTGATAATTACTTGCATCAATTCATTTGTCGAACTGAAAATGATTAAGTCAAATTTATTGTATCCGCCCCACCAAGCACATCGTTCCCTATAGAACTAATTTTTTGT
>JBMOGB010000347.1:0-4135 GCA_049318585.1 Bacteroidia bacterium
GTGCAAGTTCAGAGCATGTGCTGTTTATTTTTGATGAGCCAACTACTGGTTTACACTTTAACGATATCAATAAATTACTGACTTCATTTAACGCCTTAATTGACCAAGGACATACCATTATTGTAATTGAACATAATATGGATGTGGCTAAATGTGCTGATTATATTGTTGACCTTGGCCCGCAAGCTGGCGATGAAGGAGGAAACCTTGTTTTTGCTGGCTTACCCGAAGATTTAGCAAATAATAAAAAGAGTTATACTGCTCCTTATTTAAAGGCTAAGTTGAAGTAAAAGGGAAACATATAAGGTTTTAAAAACCTTATATGTTTAAATTATAAAAATTGAAAAATATTTTTTTCTTCTTTCTTTTTCCATTGCTGAAAAAGAAACAAAAAAGCTAGACAAAAATATGCTTCCACGCACAAGGCCAAGGCTGGCCCGCATTTTTGTCGGGCTAACGCACATCGTTAATGGAATGATTGAAGTATATTTTGTTATACACTATCAAAAGCTATGTAATCTATGTGTCTATGTGGTTTTTTATTTATTGAAATATTAATTCTTGTTATTAATCCGTTGGTTGTTCTGTTGGAAACTTAGTCATATCCATGTAGAAAATTTCCCAAGTATGTCCGTCAAAATCTTCAATGGTGCGTTGTTGCATAAAACCATAATCTTTCATTTCACTAGGTTCTATTCCACCCGCTTTTAGTCCATTAGTTACTATATTATTTACTTCATCCACACTTTCTACTGATAAAGAAAACAATCCAGCTAAAGTCGATTTGGTGTCTGCAATGGGTTTGGTTGCAAAGGATGCAAACTTTTCGTGTGATAGAATCATTACAAAAATGTTTTCACACCAAACCATGCATTTTCCACTTTCGTCCGAAAATTGAGGATTGTTTGTAAACCCTAATGCCGTGTAAAAATCCATAGATTTTTGCACATCTTTTACTGCTAAATTGATAAAAATTTGTTTTGCCATGCTGTAGTTTTTAAGTGTTCGAATTTATAAATATTTTCAATTATCGAAAAAGAAAGTTCCAGATCAACAACATATTTATTGCCACCAATTTTAAATGGTGGTAAAATAAATATATATAGTGTACAATACATGTTTTCTAATTGATTAATAACCCATAATTTCAATATGTGTTGTTCCGTTGAAATTATTTTGTTTATTTTTTTGGTTTGAAATAAAAACAGAGGTAATTTGAAAACTTTACAAATGTGTTTAAAAACAATACATAGCAATTATTGTAATTTTTTTTATTTTGATAAAATTTACTAAACAACTATGTTCTAAATAAATTAAGCCTAATTAGGTTGGTATAATTGCCGTTTTCATTTTATTTTATCCGTTTAAAATTTTAAGCAAAACATTTTATTTTTTTTGAAATGTTAAATTTATTATTGCTTCCAAAATATAACAAAAAAATATGGCTTATAATCATGAAATAGACTACCGCGTTTATGGTAGCGAAATGCAATGTGTAGAAATTGAATTAGACCCAAATGAAACTGTAATGGCTGAGCCAGGTAGTTTTATGATGATGAATGATGGCATTCAAATGCAAACCATTTTTGGCGATGGAAGCGAACAAACTGGTGGTGTTTTAGGTAAAATATTTAGTGCTGGTAAAAGACTTTTAACTGGCGAAAGTTTATTTATGACTGCATATACAAATATTGGTCAAGGGAAAAAACAAGTAACGTTTGCAGCTCCTTATCCAGGTAAAATTATTCCTTTAGATTTATTACGTTTAGGTGGAAGAGTTATTTGCCAAAAAGATTCATTTTTATGCGCTGCAAAAGGTGTAGCTGTTGGCATTGAATTTCAGAAAAAACTAGGAACTGGTTTATTTGGTGGCGAAGGATTTATTATGCAAAAATTAGAAGGTGATGGCCTTTGTTTTGTACATGCTGGCGGACACGTAGAAGAGCGCGAATTACAGCCCGGTGAAATGCTTAAAATAGATACTGGTTGTATTGTTGCATTTACAAAAGATATAGATTATGATATTCAATTTGTTGGTGGAATTAAGAATACTTTATTTGGTGGCGAAGGTGTGTTTTTTGCTACTTTAAGAGGACCTGGAAAAGTTTGGATACAAACATTACCAATAAGCCGCTTAGCAGGAAGAATTTTACAATATGGTTCACGTGGCGGTAAGGAACAAGGCAGTATTTTAGGTGGCCTTGGAAACATTTTTGATGGTGATGGATTATAAAATATAAAGCATAAAAAAAGAGGCTGTCTCAAAAAGACAGTCTCTTTAAGTTTTGTCAAATTGAGCGAAGTCGAAATGTAAAAAACGTGGTCATTATGTTCTCGACTTCCTCGAACTGACTAGCTTTTTGAAACTTTTGATACAGCCACTTTTTGTTTTAAGTAAATATTACAATCCTAAAATCATTTTGTTAGGATCATTTCCTTCCGTTAAAAGCAATGTTGGGTTTTCTAAACATTGTTTTACTTTCACTAAAAACCCAACTGATTCTCGGCCGTCTATAATTCTATGATCGTAGCTTAACGCCAAATACATCATGGGTCTAGCCACTATTTGTCCATCTCTAACCACAGGACGATCTATGATATTGTGCATTCCTAAAATAGCTGATTGTGGCGCATTGATAATTGGTGTACTCATCATACTTCCAAAAACTCCACCATTAGTGATGGTAAAAGTTCCACCTGTCATTTCTTCAATACTTAATTTATTATCGCGGGCTTTACCAGCTAAACGTACCACTTCGCTTTCTATTTCTGCTAAACTCATGCTTTCTGCATTTCTAATTACAGGAACTACCAAACCTTTTGGTGCTGAAACTGCAATTGAAATATCACAAAAATCGTGATAAATAATTTCTTCTCCATTCAAGTAAGCATTTACTGCTGGATATTGTTTTAAAGCAACTGTTACTGCTTTAGTAAAGAAGCTCATAAAGCCTAAATTCACACCATGTTTTTCTTTAAATTGTGTTTTAAATTGGTTGCGTAAATCCATGATTGGTTTCATGTCTACTTCGTTAAAAGTGGTTAGCATGGCGGTTTCGTTTTTCACTGCCACCAATCTTTTAGAAACTACTTTACGCAATGAACTCATTTTTTCAACACGTTCATTTCTGGTTTTAGTTTCGTTGATAGTAACTTTCAATTCGGCTTTTAATGCATCACCTTTGGTAATTCTACCTTCTATTCCTGTACCTTTTACATCTTTTACATCAATGCCTTTTTCTGCCAATATTTTTGCTGCTGCAACACTTGGAAATGGTTTACTGGTCTCTGGCTGCTGGCTCCCGATAGCTATCGGGATAGCTGCTGGCTTCAATACTTCTATTTCGGATTTCGGATTTTGGATTTCGGATTTTAGATTTTCTGGTTTAGCAGCAGTTTCGTCTATCAAACAAATGGTATCGCCAACTTTTATGGTATCGCCTTCATTGCCTTTAGTAGTTAAAATACCAGCTTTTTCAGCATTTAATTCAAATGTTGCTTTGTCACTTTCTAACTCACAAAGCAATTCATCCATTGCTACATAATCACCAGTTTTTTTATTCCAACGAGCAATAACAACTTCACTTATTGATTCTCCTACTGTTGGTACTTTTATATCGATCATATTTTATTTATTTGAATTATTTAAAGGTGCGCAAATTAGTATTTTGAACACTTAAACAAGAAAAAGGTTTACTAATTTATTTTAGGTGTACATGAATAACGTAAGTAAAAAAAACGACTTCTTAATAAATTAAAAAGCCGTTTTTTGCAAAACTATAAGCCGGGTTCTGTTTTATTTCATTTTTCAATGAAACAAATTCTATCATTTATCTTGCCATGCTATCACTAACATAATCTATTGCAGTCTACCCATTGTACATCAAGACGAGCAGCCTTGTGAGCCGAAACTCGGTACAACCTATTTGACCTTGCAACGCATAAGGTTTACCTTGCAATAAATGTTACCATTTACCCGGTGGTCTCTTACACCACCTTTTCACCTTTTCCTAAATTTTTATTCAAAAAACTCAGGTAGTTTAATTTTCTTTAGCACTGTCTGTCAATTAATTTCTAAATTAATTGCCTACCCGTTAGGTAGTATGCTGCTCTGTGTTGCCCAGACTTTCCTCAT
>JBMOGB010000348.1:0-4116 GCA_049318585.1 Bacteroidia bacterium
AAATTCATGAAGCCGAAATGGATGGAAAGTTTAAAAATGATGCTTTTAAATTGAATGTGTTTTTAAACGCTTTTGTAAACAATATTTCTAGTAACGAAATAGTTTTTATTAGCAATAAAAACCTAAATATAAATGCAAATATTGAAGTAGATAATTTAAAAAACATTTACCAATTCACCAATGCACAAGTTAAGCTAAACGAGCTTGATTTGCTTTTAAATGGAAACATAAAAAACAAAAAAGTAGGCAATGAAATAGCCATTGATTTTGATGCGAAAAAATTAAGCATAGCCTCACTTTTAAGCTTGCTGCCCATTAAAATTCCAAAAGAAATATTGGCTTATGAAAGTAAAGGAACTGTTTATTTTAAAGGTAAAATAAATGGTGTTTTTTCGGCTAAAAACAATCCGAAAATAGTTGTTGATTTTGGAGTAAATAATGGTAGTATTCACAATCAGAAACTAAATGTTGAATTGAAAAATATTTCATTGGTTGGAAAATTTAACAATGGAGAAAACCATGATTTAACAAGTAGTATTTTAAGCCTAAATAATTTTAAAGCCAACTTAGCTAACGATGAAATTAGTGGGAATATAAATATTGAAAATTTATTATCGCCCAAACTCGATTTAGCTTTATTGGGTTCTATTAACTTAGAAAATTTATTTAAATTATTTCCTGTTCAAAACATAGAAAAGGTAAAAGGTAATCTAGCATTTGACACAAAAATAAAAGCTAATTTAGCTGATAAAGATGCAAGCAATATTTGGAAACAAAATGGCAATTATGGGAAGTTTAACCTGCAAATTTCCGACTTAAAAATGAAAGATTTTGACAAGAAAATTGATCATTTAACTGCTCATTTTTCATTGAATGGTGCTGATTTGTTTATTGAAAATTGTTTGGTTGCTTTAAACCAATCCGATATAAACATAAGTGGAAATTTGAATAATTTTTTAGGCTATTTATTTTCAAAAAATGAAACACTAAATGCCAATATCATATACAAAAGTAACTTTGTTGATTTGGCACACGTGGTTTTTATGCCAGAAGCAAATGCTACTAAAAATGCAAACGACAAATATAATTTACCCAAAAATATCCAATTGCAATTAATTGCAAGCATTGAAAGATTGAAATTCAACGATTTTTATGCCAATAATTTAGAATGTAAAATGCAAGTTTTACCTATGCAAATCATTATAAATCAAGCTAAATTAAGTGCATTTGGTGGTAACTTAATGTTTAACGGAAAAGTAATAAACAGCGAACAAGGAAATTATTTTATTGAAAGCAAAATTGATTTAAAAAATGTAAACATTACCGAAGCTTTTAAACAATGTAACAATTTTGGACAATCAAATATTACAGATAAAAATTTAAAAGGTATTTATAGCGGAAACATTGATTTTGCTGGTGTTTGGGACGAAAAATTGAATTGTAAAACTGATAAAATATATGCTTTATTAAACGTTCAAATTACAAATGGAGAACTAATAAACTATAAACCATTAAGTGCTTTAAGTAAATTTATTAGCTTAAATGACTTGCAAAATATTAAGTTTGCAACGCTAAATAACACCATAGAAATTAAGCAACAAACTATTACCATTCCTAAAATGCAAATTGAAAATAATGCAGCAAATATTACACTGAGTGGAAGTCAGAATTTTGATAATTTTATAGATTACAATTTAAAGGTAAATTTGAGTGAAATATTAAGGAAAAAACTGAGTGCAAAAGACAATGCATTTGGTGAAGAAGATGAGAAAAGAAAAGGCTTAAATTTGTTTATAAATATGCGTGGCCCAATAGATGATTTGAAGTTTAAATATAGCAAAAAAGAAGTAGTTCAAAACATAAAAGAAGGCTTGAAAAAAGAAACAGAATCAATTAAAGAAATTTTGAAAAAAGAGCTTGGTATTAAGCCAAATGATGGCAATCAAAACAACAACAAACCTAAAGAAAAACAAAATGACACAGACGAATTGGAATTTGAAAAAGAGTAATATTTTATTACTAATAATTTTTGTTTATAGCAATTGCTTTGCACAAAAAAACACCATAAGTAAACTTAACTTTTATGCAACAATAGGAACAGTATTTAATGGTTCTATTAACACATCTACCAGTAATAATATAGCTAGTGGAACACAAACTTATAGTGTTTATCAAGATTCAATTGCCGGTAAAGAAACTTGGCGTTTAAACTTTAGTCCGCAAATTGGAATTATATACCAAATGAATAAAAATATAGACCTTCAATGTGGTTTAGCTTACTTAGTTTTAGGTCATCAACGTCAGTTAAATAATTTGCAGTTTGAGTCTAAAACTTTTCCAGGAATTGGAACAGGTTTAGGCAATGGAGTAATCATAGATAAAACGAATGTAGAACGAAATATCAATTTAAATTATCGTTACCATTATTTGAATGTACCAATTCTTTTAAATTACCACTTAAATTTTAGAGCACTTTCGCCAAAAGTAAAAGTTTCACTTTCTGTTGGAGTTGGTTTAAATGTGTTGTTAAAACACGATATAAACGCAGTGTTAAGTTCCGGTTTTAAAATAGATGAGAAAAGCAGTTTTTCTATTGATAGTACTGGATATTCCTCAAAAGTTTTCACAACAAATATTATGCTTGGAACGCTGGTTGATTATAATTATTCAAAGAAAGTAAAGTTTGTATTTCAACCTATGTTAGGTTTTTTCCCTTTATCAGTTAGTAACAAAGATTTGGAAGCAAGACCTTGGTTTGTAAACTTAAATTTAGGACTCATTTACACGTTAGATTTATTGAAGAAATAATATTAAAAGGTTTTGTTTCAAAATCCTTAAAATAGTTGCTCTTTAGAGAAATAATTTGTTCAAAATAACCACTTTAAAAAGAAATATTTGCAACTTATCACCAGCCTGTAACATGTGTTTGCAGCAAGTGGCTGTTTCGTTTTGTCCGAGCTAATCCACCCGAAAACCAACAACGCTGGTTCTTACTTTTGGCGTGGACAAACAAACAAAAGCTAAATGCCACAAAAAAAAATTATATATTTGCTTTATGAGTAAATTTATGATGGTAATGATTGCAAAAATTTGTGCTTTTTTTTTGCAGCCACATGCTCTTGATTGGTATCGCATAAGCATTAAACTAATTTTGATTTTTTTCTTGTATACAGTTATAAACATTCAGTTCCGGAGGAACGAAACATTTTGTAACAACGGGTTTTAACCCGTTGAAAAAAAGAATAGTACCTTCTGCTCAAAACCCTCAAAAACTTTGCGAAAGCCTTAGGCTTTCGCAAAGTTTTTGAGGGTTTTGATTGGTTCATTTATTCATTTTACCACCAGTTTCACTGATGGCTATTGATATTAAACTCCTTCAGAATTTTCCTTAGCTTGTAGTATATGCGATTGCATAAGGACTTGCGGCAGCATTTTTTTATAATTGTGCTAAATTATAACTGAAATTTGAAAAATAATATGGCAACGAAACTTAAACACTATCATAAAATTTTACCTTTACTAATCATACCCATTTGTTTGTTATTAGTTGTTGTTTTTGGTTGGAGTTGTTTTGCTACTTTATCTAAAAAAGGCGGTTTAAACGGGGACGCAAATATGTACTATAACTTAAGTATGTTTCAGTATTCAACACACACTTTTACAGTTGCTTCATTTGCTTTAGGAATTGCTGCTTTACAAATAGTATTTTCCTTAGCGAAGAAACCATTTTATTTGACCAAGACATTTTGGATATTTGCTGTTTTCATTGTACTAGTAATATTTTGTGAAATTTACTTAATGACAATATTTGTGGCAAAAGGATAATGAAAATGAAGAAATATAATATTTAACTAAAGAAGCAATGAAATATAAAAAGACCAAGGGAAACGAAATTGAAGGACATTTAGACATTTTTATTTCTCACAATGAAGACGAATTTGAAGGTGAAACCACAAGTTGGGACGAAGTATTCATTCACGGAAATCCTGAAGGACTCAAATCACTTGCAAAATTATTAATTGAAATAGCAGAGCTAAATCAAGAAGAAGTGGATGAAAAAGACTTACCAACTGGAGCAAGGGAACATTATCATTTAAGACCAGGAATTGAATTGTC
>JBMOGB010000349.1:0-4098 GCA_049318585.1 Bacteroidia bacterium
CATTTATTGGCAAAAAATCTTGCGCTTTATCAAATATTTTATCTGTTGAATAGTTAAAGTTTTCAACTTTTGTTAAGTCGGTCATATTGTTTATTATTTATGGAATATCTATTTATTAATTTTTTGAGGAATCGTTCTCAACCCAACTTTGGTAATACTCTTCAACCTCTAGCTCCATTGCTTCTTTAGTAATTTTTACCGGATTAAATGGATCAATCATTACTGCTAATTCATTTGTAGCAGCCTTACCAATACTTCTTTCTATTGCTCCCGGATGAGGCCCATGAGGCAATCCGCCTGGATGTAAAGTAATTTGTCCTTTTTGAATATTATTTCTACTCATAAAATCACCATCTACATAATATAATAACTCATCACTATCTACATTGCTATGATGATAAGGTGCCGGAATGGCTTGAGGATGATAATCGTACAAACGAGGAACAAATGAACAAATTACAAAGTTTTTGCCTTGAAAATTTTGATGAATTGGTGGCGGCATGTGAATACGGCCAGTAATTGGCTCAAAGTTAAAAATAGAAAACGCATAAGGGTAGCAACAACCGTCCCAACCAATTAAATCAAATGGATGCGTTTCGTAAACATAAGGATAAATTAAGCCGCGTTTTTTTATTTTTATCAAAAAATCGCCTTCTTCATCATGGGTTTCCATATTTTCTGGCGTTCTAAAATCGCGTTCACAAAATGGAGAATTTTCCATGTATTGACCATATTTATTCCTATATCTTTCTGGTGTTTCTATTGGCCCGTGCGATTCTACAATTAGCAATCTGTTAGCTTTTGTAGTAAAATTTATTTGATAAACTGTTCCTCTCGGAATTATTAAATAATCGCCATAAGCAAAATCAATATTGCCGTACATGGTTTTTAAAATACCATTGCCCTCATGAATAAAAATCATTTCATCGGCATCAGCATTTTTATAAAAATAGTTTTGTGTGCCTTCAATTGGTGCAGCCACTCCTATGGTCATGTCATCGTTAAAAAACAATGTTTTTCTACTTTCCAAATAGTCATTTACAGCAGGCGCTTTATAGCCCATATAACTTCTATTTTGCAAGTTGTCTTCAATAGCTACTTCAGGACGAACAGAATAAGGTTTTCCTTTTTCTTTTACCCTAGTTGGTAAATTTACATGGTAAACCAATGATGAAACACCTGAAAATCCTTCGGTACCAAAAAGCTCTTCGTGGTACAAATTACCATTAGGTTGGCGGAACACAATGTGTCGTTTTTCGGGAATTAATCCTACTTTTTTATATAAGGGCATGAGTATAATATTACGGTTGTAAAATTATTTTTAATCATGCCTTTATTAAACCACCACAGTCAATTAGGAAAATGACTTTTATTGGTACAGAAAATGATTTATAACAAAATCAGTCTGAATTACCTTATAAACCTAAGTCTTTCTCCCTTTTTAGTTTCGTCAAAAACTCCGTTATGATAAGTTAAATGTCCACTTACTATGGTAGTTTCAATGCTTGCTTTAAAAGTATATCCTTCAAAAGGACTCCAATTACTTTTATACAAAATATTTTCTTTAGTTACGGTTTGAGGTTTGTTCATATCAACCAAAACTAAATCGGCCCAAAAACCTTCACGAATAAATCCACGTCTATCAATATCGAACAAAATAGCTGGGTTATGACTCATTTTTTGAACCATATTTTCCAAAGTAATTTTTCCTTGTAAATGACATTCAATCATGGCTTGTAAACTATGTTGAATTAATGGTCCACCACTTGGTGCATTGATATAAGATTGTTCTTTTTCCGCAATAGTATGTGGTGCATGATCGGTTGCTATTACATCAATTCTTCCATCGTTTACTGCTTGCCAAATGGCAGCTCTATCTTCCGCAGTTTTCACCGCAGGATTCCATTTTATATAATTTCCTTTGGTTTCATAATCGGCATCGCTAAACCATAAATGATGTACACATGCTTCACAAGTAATTTTCTTTTCACTCAAAGGAATATTGTTTTCAAACAAATCTAATTCCTCTTTGGTACTGATATGTAAAACATGTAAACGAGTTTTGTGTTTTTTTGCTAAAGCAACCGCAAAACTGGAAGATTGATAACAAGCTTCTCTACTCCTGATTAATGGATGCTGTTTTGCAGAAAGATTTTCGCCAAATTCAGCTTTAAATTTAGCCGTATTTTCTTTTATTAATGGATCGTATTCGCAATGAGTTGCAATCAATGTTTTTACTTGGCTAAATATATTTTCCAATGCTTGTGGGTCATCTACCAACATATCGCCAGTGCTACTACCCATAAATATTTTTACACCACAAATTTTACTTTCATCCACCTTCAATAATTCGTTTAAGTTGGTATTTGTAGTTCCCATATAAAATGAATAATTAGCCAAAGAAACTTCACTTGCTCGTGTATATTTTTGTTCCAATAACTCAATTGTTGTAGCACTAGGAATGGTGTTTGGCATTTCCATATAACTGGTACAACCACCAGCTACAGCGGCTTTAGCTTCGGTATAAATTTCGCCTTTATGAGTTAAACCAGGCTCTCTAAAATGAACTTGATCATCGATTACTCCTGGCAATAAATATTTACCATAAGCATCTATTACTACATCAGCACTTATGGCAATGGCATTGGTATCAATTTTTTCAATAAAGCCATTTTTAATGAGCACATCTGCACCAAATATTTTGCCTTCATTTACTAAAGTGGCGTTTTTTATAAGTATTGTTTGCATAGTTGTTTTCTCTACTAATTTATAGTCGCTATAACTTTTAACTCAATGGCAATAGGAGTGGGCAAACATATAATTTGTATAGTTGTTCTGCAAGGTTGACTGTCTTTAAAGTACTCAGCCCATAATTGATTATAGGTTTTAAAATCATCTTTCATGTTGGTCAAAAATACTGTTACATCAACTATTTTATCCCAACTACTGCCAGCATCTTCCAATATATATTTGATGTTTTGAAATACTGAATGACATTGTGTTGCTATATCGTAACTTACAATTTCACCTTGTTCATTTAACTCTACTCCAGGAATTTTTTTGGTACCTTTTTCCCTTGGTCCAACTCCTGAAAGAAATAATAAGTTACCTACTCTTTTTGCATGAGGATATAAACCTACTGGTTCTGGTGCTTTTGATGAATGTATAGTTTCCATAATGGTTGATTGTTTGTTGAATTGCTATTTTGTTTCTTCTTATTTTACTACTTATTGTTTATTGCTATTTCTTGAAATAAGCTTACCGCCAAAAATAAGAAAAAGTAGGCATAACAAAATAAAAAAAATGGCAAAAAGTGAGAATTTTAAAATGATTATATTGCCTAATTACCAACTCTCAAATGCTAAAAAAAGGCCATCACTTGCGAGACAGCCTTTCATTTATAATATTCGAATTTCTTATTTCGAGTTTCGTGCTTCGAGTTTCGTGCTTCGAGTTTCGAATTTATTTTTTTCCTAATTTATTCATATCTACTCCCCTACTTTTAGCCATGTCTTCAAGCTTTTTTTGGAATTTAGAAACAGTAACAGGTTTCTTTTTATTTTCTTGTAATTGAGCATGTAATTTATCTTCATCTACAAAAAACTTAATGGTTAATTGTTGTAAAATAGTTACCAAATTCGATACAAAATAGTAGTAATTTAAACCTGCTGCAAAGCTATTTAAAGTAAATAAGAAAATGATTGGCATAAATAAACCTAACCATTTCATTTGTCCTGTAACTCCTGTAGCTTGGTTGTTATACATGGCATAAACCACTGAAGAAACAGTCATTAAAATGGCAAATAAACTTACATGGTTACCATAAAAAGGAATTTCAAATGGCAAGTTCAAAACATTATCAAACGTTGATAAATCTTCGGCCCAAAGGAAGCTTTGTTGGCGTAATTCAAAAGCCGAAGGAAAAAATTGGAACATTGCAAATAAAATAGGCAATTGTAACAAAACAGGAATGCAACCACCAAAAGGATTTACACCTGCTTTTTTATACAACTTCATGTTTTCTTGTTGCGCTTTAGTCATATCGCCACCAGTTTTTTCTTTTATTTCATCCATTTCTGGTTTCAATAAACGCATTTT
>JBMOGB010000350.1:0-4092 GCA_049318585.1 Bacteroidia bacterium
CGACCGATAAAAAGTAATTCTGTGTAATCTGTGAAATCTGTGGCAAAATATTGTTGGTCAAAGCACAACTATAGGCTATAAATTAATCTGTGAATCTGTGGCTAATGCTTCAAAATGCTCAGCGACCGATAAAAAGTAATTCTGTGTAATCTGTGAAATCTGTGGCAAAATATTGTTTGTCAAAGCACAACTATAGGCTATAAATTAATCTGTGAATCTGTGTCTAATGCTTCAAAATGCTCAGCGACTGATAAAAAGTAATTCTGTGTAATCTGTGAAATCTGTGGCTAACTCTGAAATGAATCTCAAAATCAATTACTGTTTTTATCGCCATATTTTTTTAACCGTTTTCGTTTATGAATGGTTTGATTTTTCAGTTCTTTTGAAATTACACTAATGCTGCCATCTCTTTCAAGCATAACCAATTCAGCATCTTCCACTTTTTCTAATCCATGTTCGCGAACAACAGCTGCTAATTCTTCAAAAGTTATTTTTAGTTTATGTAGGTTTTCTATTTTTACAAAACCTTTATATACTAACATCATTGGTTCGCCTTCCAGTATATTACTAATAAATTTACTTTTATAAGTAACCAATTTGATAATATAGTTCAAAGCAAATAAAGTCAACGCAGCTACTAGTCCACCAGAAAGCGAAGAATCAGGGCCAACCATTGCATTTTGCACTGCATTACTTATTAATAAAATCAAAACTAAATCAGTAATGCTTAGTTGTGAAAGTTCTTTTTTGCCAAATAAACGAATGGCTAAAATGATAAAAATATAAACCGCTAAGGAGCGTAAAATAATGTCGAAATAAGTATTCATTTTTTTGATTAATTTGCACACCAAACATACATAAAATGACAAACAAAATAGCATTTATTACAGGAGCTTCATCTGGTATTGGTGAAGCAACCGCACGATTTTTAGCAGCACAAGGATATGATTTAATTTTAAATGCTCGCAGGCAAGATAAAATAGAAAAACTGACAAAAGAATTAAGTGAAACATTTTCTGTAAAAGTATTGCCTTTGGTGTTTGATGTGCGCATTCATAATGATGTAAAAAATGCCATTGAAAACTTAAGTGATGATTGGAAAAACATATCGGTTTTAGTAAATAATGCTGGATTAGCAAGTGGACTTTCGCCTATTTTTGATGGAGACTTAAACGATTGGGAAGCCATGATTGATACCAACGTAAAAGGTTTGTTATATGTATCGAAATATGTTTTACCAATAATGAAAAATAAGGAAAACGGACATGTTATCAATATTGGTTCTATAGCAGGTAAGGAAGTTTATAATAATGGAAATGTGTATTGTGCCACCAAACATGCAGTGGATGCTTTAAGCAAAGGAATGAGAATTGAATTGGCTCCTTTTGGAGTTAAGGTTACAGCCATACATCCTGGTGCTGTAGAAACTGAATTTTCAATTGTTCGTTTCCATGGCGATGAAGAAAAAGCAAATAAAGTATATGAAGGATTTGAAAACTTGGTTGCCAATGATATTGCTGAAGTCATTTGGTTTTGTTTAAATCGTCCATTCAGGGTAAATATTAACGAACTAATTATAATGCCAACTGCTCAGCCTATTGCTAGTATTATTAATAGGAAGTAGGTTGATTGGTTTATAAGTTGACTGGTTTATAAGTTTATAAGTTTATAAGTTGATTAGGTTATAAGTTGATTAGGTTATAAGTTCTAGAGAAATTTGTTTTGTCTATTGTCTATTGCCCATTGCCTATTGTCCTTACTTCGCACTTCGCATTTACTTTAAACTAATAAACAGAATAAATCGTTAATCAAAAATGGATTTTAAAAACAAGAAGGAAACAATTTGGCTTTTTTGCTGCGCAATATTTTGCATAAGTTTATCGTTTTACAGAATTTATTATACTCAAAAAAACTTCTTTTTATTTTTAAACTGGAATTTATTATTGGCAGTTGTTCCTTATATTCTCAGCAGCGTTTTAATTAGAAATAATTACCTAAGAAATAGCAAAATTGCTTTTGTAATTGTTTTAGCTGTTTGGATTTTATTTTTCCCCAATTCCCCATATATTTTTACCGATTTATTTCATATAAAAATTAGGAAAATAATACCCATTTGGTACGATTTAGTTTTGATACTATCTTTTGCATTTACAGGCATTATGTTTGGGTTTAAAAGCTTAGCTCACCTTATTCAAATTTCTGATGCATTTGTTTCTAAAAAAGTTCAAAATACTGCAATAATTTTCTTGTTTTTCTTAAGTAGTTATGGCATTTATTTAGGAAGATTTTTACGTTGGAACAGTTGGGATTTATTAAATGAACCTACCAAATTATTAGGCGATGTTGGTGAACATTTAAGTAATCCGTCCGAAAATGTTTCCGTTTGGGGTATGACACTCATTATGGGCTTATTTTTAAACATGTTTTATTGGAGCTTCCGTATTTTGAAATAGGTTGATTGGTTGATAGGTTTATAAGTTTATACGTTTATAAGTTAATTGGTTTATAAGTTGATTTTGTAAAGAAGTTCATTTTTTTATTTTCATTCATTTCGCACTTTTGTCACTCCGAACTCCGCATTTCCTTCACTTCGCACTTTTTTATAATCGGTGATATTTTATTGTAGTTAGTTATTATGTTTGCGCAGCAATAAATAAAATTTATGAATAAAATATTTTTGATACTAAAGCGCGAATTCATTACGAGGGTAAAGAAGAAGTCGTTTTTAATTATGACCATTGTTTCGCCTTTACTTATTGTTTTGTTTTATGGAATTACCATTTATTTTACCATTAATGGCCCTGGAAATGAAGATGTAAAAACAGTTTTTGTAAACGATAATAATGGCTTGATTACCGATAAATTAAACAATAACAAAATATTTAATTTCAAATATGGTTCAATAGAAAATATTACACCTGCAACGTTCTTAAAAAACAATCCAAATTATTATGCATTACTGCAAATACCAGATTCGTTTGGGTTAAATAATACCAATGGAATTAAGTTTTTAGCCACCGATCAGCCAAGTATTTCGCAAATAGATTATATAGAAAACGAGATAGAAAAATATGTAAAAAATGAGCAGCTGGCAAACTATAAAATAGACCAAAGCATTATTGATAAAATAAATGAAACGAGTGTAAAGCTAAGCACCACAAAACTTAATTTAGATAATCAAGAAGAGGAAAAAAGTAATTCGGGAGCGGCAACTGCATTGGGAATGGGAGGTGCATTACTCATTTATTTATTCATTTTTTTATATGGTGTAATGGTTATGAAAGGCATCATTGAAGAAAAAACAAATCGCATTGTTGAAATCATTATTTCATCGGTAAAACCATTTCAATTAATGATGGGAAAAATACTCGGAATAGCAGGAGTGGGGCTATTGCAATTTGTGATTTGGGTAGCTCTTATTTTATTAGCCATGCCTTTGGTAAGTTCCTTATTAATTGGCGATCATGCTAACGAATTAGCCAATGCAACTGCACAAATGCCCAACGCCATGCCAGCAAAAGCTGTGAGTGGAAACGCATTTTTAGACGGATTACTTTCATTTAATTATCCTTATTTAATTGGAGTATTTTTGTTTTATTTTATAACTGGTTATTTATTTTACGGAGCATTGTTTGCTGCCATTGGAAGTGCAGTAGATAACGAAACCGATACGCAACAATTTATGTTACCTGTTACCATGCCTTTGGTATTTTCTATTGCATTGGCACAAGGTTTAGTGTTAAATGCACCCAATGGAGCAGCTGCGTTTTGGCTTTCCATTATACCATTCACTTCACCTGTTGTTATGATGATTAGATTGCCTTTTGGGGTTCCAACTTGGGAATTATTATTGTCAATGTCGTTAATGATTTGCGGCTTCATGTTTACTGTTTGGTTAGCTTCTAGAATTTACAGAATTGGTATTTTAACTTTTGGTAAAAAACCTACTTACAAAGAAATTTGGAAGTGGATAAAAATGAGTAACTAGTTTGTGAACATTGAACATCCACTGCGAATAAGCAGCTATCGAAATTTTATATTTACACGGTTTTTTTTAACTTTTGCTTATCAAATTATAGCAGTTGTAATAGG
>JBMOGB010000351.1:0-4001 GCA_049318585.1 Bacteroidia bacterium
ATCACTGGCTCAGTTTCACCGAAATAAGTGGCTCAGTTTGCACCGAAATATTCAGTTAAGCTTTTTGTACAAATTTACAAAATGGAAATAATCTTGTTTCACAAGATTTTGTTGAAAATAATGTTTCATTTCTTCGTTCATAATAATTTTATTTTTAAAATTTTAGTTCTCTTTGTTATTGATAGATATTAGTAAGTTGACTAATTTACATTTTAAACGTATTTCGTTTTTTTTGAAACACATTTTTTACATTTACTTTAATACAAGATTTCAAAATATTTTTTCTTCATGAATATCTGAAAATATAGTTTATTATTTCTTTTAGAATCTTCTTATGTTTTTGTTTTCATAATTTTAAATTTAGAGTTAATTATATAGTATCTCATTTTAATATTATCTCACTCATTACTTGTGAAACTCTTTTAAAGATTTCTAACTGTTGATATTTTATTTCGTGAAGATAATTTAGTTTGTATACGAGTTTTTCTAATAGTATTGACTTGACGTTTTTTCAAATTCTTTGATGAACTTGACAATTCTATATCATTTTCGTCTTTCAAAGAATTTTCAGAATTGTTATTGACAGAAATGATTGATGTCTCAGTTGAAGTTTGATTTATAGAATCATTCGTTATTACAATAATCTCAGAATTCTTCTTTAAACGGCTATTCGTTTTATTTTTAAGAGATTTAAATTTATTCTTCATTTTTACATCTTCAAATCTAACCTTTAAGTCACTTATTGTATAATACTTACTTGAAGTAAAATTTGAGAGCAACAATAGTTTAGTCAAAAACAAGTATCTTTTCGGATAATGTGGATTCACTTCTAAAATGACAAAGTCTACTTCTTTCGTTATTTTATTCGTCAAATACAATGTTTTGTTTTCATGTCTGAAATCGTAATCAGACATCTTGTTTGATTTATTACATACTGATGTATAAATCGTTAGTTCTTTTTTTTCTTGCATAATTTTTTTTGTTTTTAACTTTTATAATATTGACTTTTTAATGTTTCTTCTTCTCATATCTTATATAAATTCTTTCGACCAATTTTACTTTACGTGAGACATTTTGTTAAATTTATACGATGTAATGTAGATGACTCGCATGAAGTAAATCTCGAACTTCTTTTTCGCTGAGATAAGTTTCAACAGACTCTTCTTTTGAGATTGTGTCTGATTATAACTTGCTCTCTTCAATAATACATCTAAATGCATCGAGCAAATCGCTGCACTTTACAGACAAAATTATATCAGGACACGTTTTCGCTAATTCAATTAATAGTATGTGTTTTTTATCACTCATATGTTGTTCAAATATATTTATCTGAGATTTAGACATAAAAAAATCGCACAAAGTCTTTATTTCTAAAAACTGAGTGCGAAAATAATATGTATTTTACAGTATAACCGGTTATAACAACCGGTTATAAATTTCAAACAAAAACGTATATGTTTAAATTACAGGTATATATTATTTGATTTTATCTTTCCATAATTTGTATTCTTCTCCTTTTATTAATTTGAAATCTATATCCAAGTCATTTAGTATTGAATTCATTTCAGTTATACTTTTTTTATTTTTATCCAATAATTGGATTCCTGCAATTAGATCTTGATATAAGCTATTGTAGCTTTGTCCTGTTAACATTGAAATTAATCGACATATTTTAGTAACATCCTTTTCATTTCGAGTGATATTAATTTTTTTCAATATTAAAATAAGAAGAGCAGTTCTTACATTATAATCAATTCTGATTTTAGGGGCATATTTTATTTCGTCATCGACTTCATCTTCAATTTTTTCTTGTGCCTTATGTTTTTTAAAATCTATATTGAAACTAACGGTTATAAATAGTGTGAAAAAAGGATCACTCCTATCCAATGACATCCTTTGGGGAATTTTCTTCTCATCCAACTTTAATATATTAATCTTATTACTTGGTTTGAAATCTTTGACAATATGTTCAAGTATCTTTAAATTAATAAAATTAAAAAATATATCAGCTTCTAATAAAATTTCTATAGTGTGACTAATCCAGTCAATAGCTTTAGTTTTTATGTTTTCTGGATGATTTTCATCATATATTACATTCAAATATATATTTAATAGCTCTGGAAGATGTTCATTTTCAAACAGGTAGCTTAAATACTCTCGACTTACCATGTAGTTTGCAATAAATTTCTTGTCATTTGCATCCTGCAAATAACAATATTCTTTTTCAATATCGAAAGGCATTTCAGTATCCTTTAACATCCAAAAATGATAATACAAATGTTTTTCCATAATGTTGTTGTTATTATGTTTATGTATAATTAAAATGAATTACTTTTATCTAGTATAGCAAATTAATCAATTCTTTCTTCATATCTTCATCAATATTTCTATACCTTGCAAATGCTTTACTACCTTCTTTGTGGCCAGACAATGAACCAACTAAATTTGGATATTTAACCTTTATGTTAAGATTGCCAACAAAAGTGCGTCGTGCAAGGTGTCTTCTTGCGATTTCATTGATTGGTTTTTTTTCTTCTTTTCCGGTAGTGGGATTGACTATTGATTTTGTTATTATATTGCTTAGATAATCGAGTTCTGATTACAATTTGAATAAGATTCTTTGTTTGGCAGTTTTTATAACTATCGATTATTTAATATTTAAACGATCTACAGAAATGCAAAATTCATTTTAAAGCCAAAAAATAATCTCTTATGCTAATAATTCAAAACCTGAATTCTGATTTATTTTTAACTTTATCATGTCTTGTTGAATTCGGCATTTTATTGAATTGCTATTATCTTAAGAATTTACGATTGCAAATATATAAAACATTTGATAATTGACCAATTTTTAGGGATTAGTAGTATAACAAACATTGAAAAAAATGAAAATATCCTTATCTGCAAAAGTATTTATTTGTAGATAAAGATATTTTTGACATTATATTTCTTAAAATATTAATTTGTAGGTGGATAATTTGCTGTTATTTTTTTAAATCAAAAATAACTTTGTAGGACAAATGGATTTAGTTTATATCATTAAATGCAGCAGCCTTTAATTCAGCGTGCTCTGATTGTTTTATCTTTTTGTATTTAAGAAATGATTTTTCAGTTTTATGCCCAGTTATACTCATGATTGAAAGTGAAGGTATCTCACGCTTTTACATATTGGTAGCAAATGAACGTCTTCCTCTATGACTAGTGCTTCAATTGTTTTTTGGTAAGCGTTCAATGGTAAGTTTACATGCAAATGTTCTTGTAAAGTTCTCCATCTGAGTTATTCCAGTTTTTTTAGCTACTTCCTTAATGCAATACTTCGTTATAAAAATTTATTTTTTGAACGCAAAGATGCTAAGACGCTATGGTGCTAAGAAAAACTGAAAGTTTTTCTCTTTGCGTACTTTCTTTTAATTATGATTATCAGGTATTTATATCTTTGCGACTTTGCATTAAATTTTTCTTAATGTAATATGTAATTTCAATTATAATTCAGTCAAATATTTGATTATATGAAATTTATCCTATTTTTAACGACCCATTGTAATGTACTCATTGAACTTTTGATTAGAGATTGGCTCTGGCATTATGTAATTGTATTTTTTTAAACTTCAAGGACTACAGGGTGCAAGGGAATCGTAATTTTATTGCTGTTTTCTGTTGACGAAATGTAATAGTATTACTACGTATATCTGTTTTACTAATCTTTTCCAGGTCAGAAAAACGGCATCAATTAGATTACAACAAAGATCTCTAACCAAATAAATTTCAAATGATTATTTTGTAATTTCACATAAATCGACGATATTTGTGAAATTACTTGACCTGTTAATATGATTCAATCAGTTGATAATAAGATATTATACTCTCTAAAATGCAGACAGAAAAACAATATTTACTTTTCAGATGATTTTTTATCAATGTCTAATTCCGAATCAATTCGGAAAAACTTATCCGTATTTGTACAAATAGAAATTCTTGTTCGCTAGGCACAGGAGTTTGTA
>JBMOGB010000352.1:0-3981 GCA_049318585.1 Bacteroidia bacterium
AATTATTTGCAAGATTCTCGTTCTTGGATTTTACTACCAAAAGAAGTGGAATATTTTATATCGAACGATGGCATCAACTTTAAAAGTGTTGGAATAGTTAATCATAATTTGGTTTGGAATATAGAAGAAACTTTTACCAAAAACTTTATTTACCAATTACCTAAAAAAGTAAAAGCTCGTTACATAAAAGTAGTAGCTAAAAACTATGGTGTTTTACCTCAAGGCCATCAAGGTGCCGGTGGAGATGCCTTTATTTTTGTGGATGAAATACACGTTCAGTAGAGTCGTTGCACGCAACGTCTATGTACTAAAAACAGTAATTATTTCTTTTATATTGGTACTAAACCTAGGCGAAAGGCGTTCTTGTTTCATTTTCCAAGTTCTGCCCAAATCGTGCCGAGCAAGCTTTACTTTTTGGTTTCCAATCCTTCGGTTTAGTTTGTCCATGGCACTCATTAATAGCGCATGTTTTGGATTACTATTTTCAAACAATGAAAACTGTTTTTTATTTTCGGGAGTAATATCCATTACCACCACACCCGCTTTTTTGTAGTAATAATTATCCTTATAAATTTTAGCCAAACCAGCCAAAGCAAACTCCGCTATTTCAATACTTGAATTGGTAGGGAAAGGTGTTTTTACAATAATATTTTGGCTGTATTGTGGCAAATCTTTTCGGTGTCCGTTGGTGTGTAAAAAAATCATAATGGCATTGCAACAACTTTTTTGCTTGCGCAATTTTTCACCACAAACACTGGCAAAAGTAGAAACACGTTCTTGTAAAACACTTAACTCTTTATAATTATGGTCGAATGAACGAGTAGTGGCAATATTTTGTTTAGGTGCACCCGTTACAAGCATACTTAGCGTGGGTTTACCTTCTAGCTCGTGTTTTAACCGAAGTTCCACAATGCTCATTTTCTTTTTTACCCAATCATCGTTTAGTTGTGTAAAATCAAAAGCAGTTTTAACGCCTATATTTCTTAATCGTTGCGATAGCCTTCGGCCAATTCCCCAAACATCTTCAATGGAGAGCCATTTGAGCGCTTTGATTCGTTTTTCATCGGTGTCAATAATATATATTCCGTTGGTACGTTCCGGAAATTTTTTAGCAATTCTATTGGCAGCTTTTGCCAAAGTTTTGGTAGGAGCAAAGCCCAAACTAATAGGTATTCCGGTACTTTTTGAAACTACGCGTTTTATTTTCAAAGCCTCCTCGTCCAGCTTTAAATAATCACATTTATCAAACTGTAGAAAAGCTTCATCAATGCTGTAAACTTCTATTTCGGGCGCAAATTGCGAAAGCAAATTCATGACCCTTGCGCTCATATCGCCATACAAAGCATAGTTTGACGAAAACACTTGAATATTGTTTTTAGTAAATATTTCCTCGTACTGATAAGCCACTGCGCCCATGGGTACTCCAAATGCTTTTGCTTCGTTGCTTCGCGCTATTACGCAGCCATCGTTGTTCGATAAAACTACAATGGGTTTCCCGTTCAAATCAGGTCTAAAAACCCTTTCGCACGATGCGTAAAAATTATTACAATCAACTAGCGCAAACATGATTTAGTACTTAAAAAGAAATTGGAGTTTTATTGCAGACATAATTTAGAACGACTTTATTACATGAACCACCATTCCCCAAACTATAAAATCATTATCGGCAGTAACTTTAATGGGTTTGTATAAATCGTTTTCGGGTATTAGCCAAAGGCAATCTTTTTCGAGTTTAATGCGTTTTACGGTAAATTCACCATCAATATAACACACGGCTATTTTGCCATCTTTGGGTTCCAAACTTTTGTCTATAATGAGCAAATCACCATTGTCAATGCCTGCATTTTTCATCGAATTTCCTTTTACTCTTCCGTAAAATGTAGCCGAAGGGTTTTTTATAAATTCTTTGTTTAAATCAATGGTGGCGTCTATAAAATCATCGGCAGGCGAAGGAAAACCAGCACTTATACCTTTTTCTACATAAGGCAACGATAGTTCCATTTCGGTTAACGATGAAAAAAAATCGATGGTTTTACTAGTAAAGATTTGAGGTGTTTTCACAAAATGAAATTTATTCCTCAAAGATAAAATTATAATACCAAATTGGTGAAAATTTTAGTGTAAAAAAACATAAAATGAACAGCAATAGGGGAGAAGATTTTTTTAAATTTTTGTGTTCAATTAAACTCATCCCAACTTTCCCAACTACGAATAGAAATACCAACAAAAAAAGTTTGTGGCAAATAATCGTAAGCTACATTTAACAGCAATCGCCTATAAATTGGTATAAAAGTGCCAACAGTAAAAGTGGGTAAAAATTTGCTAAATCTTTTATCCTCAATCCAAAATTTTTGTCCGGTTGGCTTTTCTAAATATTCTCTATAAATTCTTTCTCTTGTAATTCCCATTCCTATATAAAGCGGTATTTTATGGGTAATTGCAATGGCAATAGAAGGAACTATTGCAAATGCATAAGTTTTGTTTGATTTGTTGGTAAACAAATTATTACTATTTACACTATCAAAATTTGCCACATCGCCTGGTGTTCCAAATTGACCTGGTGCTAAAAAATCTTTTATTCCAAATCGGTAGCTCAAAGCCATGCCAATACTTTTATAAAACACATGGTTTCCACCCACCATTAATTGGTCGTGAGGCAATACACCCATACCAAAAGCATTGTAATTAATGGTATGTTTTAGTTTAATTTTTTGCGCATGCAATGAAATAGAACAACAAAAGATGATGGCGAAAGCAATTATTTTTTTCATAAATGCGATAATAAAGTTTTTTAGGAAAATTTACACACTAAATTTGCAGCCACATGCGAGTAGATATTATTACCTTACATCCAGCCTTAATTGAAGAAGTTTTTAAACATTCAATGATGAAGCGTGCCATTCAAAAAGAATTGGTGGAAGTGCATTTGCATAACCTTCGGGAATTTGGTTTTGGCAAACACAAGCAAGCCGATGATTACGCTTTTGGCGGTGGAGCAGGAATGGTAATGATGATTGAACCCATTGATAATTGCATTGAAAAACTAAAAGCCGAACGCATATACGATGAAATAATTTACATGAGTCCTGATGGAGAAGAATTTTGCCAGCCTATGGCCAATAAATTATCGAGCTTAAAAAATATTATTATTCTTTGCGGCCATTATAAAGGAATAGATGAACGAATTAGACAATATTTAGTTACCAAAGAAATTTCTATAGGAAATTATGTTTTGACTGGAGGCGAGTTAGCTGCGGCAGTTGTGGTAGATGCAATTGTGAGATTAATTCCAGGAGTTTTAAATGATTCACAGTCGGCATTAAGCGACTCCTTTCAAGACGATTTAATCAGTCCGCCAGTTTATACAAAACCATTTGAATACAAAGGTTGGACTGTTCCCGAGATACTTTTAAGTGGTCATCAGGCCAAAATTGAGGAGTGGAAAATGGAACAATCTTTAGAACGTACCAAACAACGCAGACCTAATTTACTTAAATAGTGCAAGTTGAGTTATCAGAAAAAATATTTACAAATCTTTTAGAAAATATTTGGATTTTTAGAAAATAGCCTTACTTTCGCAGTCCAATTTTTTGACCAAAATAGTTATGAATTTTACAGAAGCAATAAAATTAGTTGAATCAGAATTTACTACAGGAAAAACTTTTCCTAAGTTTAAAGCTGGCGATACTATTAACGTATATTACAAAATTAGAGAAGGCGTTAAAGAACGCATTCAGCAATATCAAGGCGTTTGTTTACAACGCAGAAACAGCAGCATTGCAGAAACATTTACAGTTCGTAAAATGTCAAACGGTGTTGGTGTTGAACGTATTTTTCCTTTATATAGCTTAAATATTGACAAAATAGAGGTGGTCAGCCGCGGAAAAGTTCGCAGGGCTCGTTTGTTCTACTTACGCGCTTTAACTGGTAAAGCTGCCAAAATTAAAGAGAAAAGAGGTTAGTTTTTTCATAGTTAAATTG
>JBMOGB010000353.1:0-3963 GCA_049318585.1 Bacteroidia bacterium
TTGTTTTTTCTATGTCATTTTTACCGTTAAAAACAACCGTTATTATGCTAATTAAAGGAGTATTTGATGATGTCATTGTTAAATTTTATTTATATATCAAGAATTAAAAATATTTTCTTTATCTATATAAAATGAGATAAAGAAAACCTTATGAAATATCTTTTTTGAATAAAGCTTTATTTCTTACCTCGTGGTAAACGGATGTGTATTTTTTTGCAATTATTTTGTTATTATACAATAGCTCAACTTTTTCTCTTGCTTTTATTTCTAAAGCCTTTCTGTTTGGATTTTTAATAACTCGGAGTATTGCAGTAGCCAAACTTTCAGCAGAAATTTCCTTCGCAATTGCACCATTTATATTGTCATCTATCATTTCTACAACTCCTCCAATATTAAATCCAACAACAGGAGTTCCGCAAGACAAAGATTCCATTACTGTATTTGGCAAATTATCTTCTATTGAAGGTAAAACAAACAAATCACTCATTGAATAAAAATCTACAATCTTTTCATGAGAATTTACTATCCCCATGTTATAAACTTTAAATGGAAATAAATTTATATCAAGTTGTTTATTTTTACCAAATATTACAATTGAAATATTGTCACAAACACTTTTTTCTGTGGCAAGATAATTCATTGCTCCTATTAAAAAGTTTATGCCCTTTCTTTTGTCATTAATATTTGCGGCACCAAAAAGAATAATAAACTTATCAGATTCGATATTATATTTATTTCTTAAAAAGCTCTTTTCTTTTGGACTAAATAAATCAGTATTAATAGGATTTGGTATTGCTTGAATTTTTGCATTGGCTGTTATTATAGCGGATTTGGCTTCGTTAGCTAACCATTGGCTACAAGTTATAATATTTAAAGTATGATTTGAAAAATATTTCTTTTTAAAATTAAAAATTTTACTTGAAATATCATTTTTAGAAGGATTAGAGAGCATCGGGCAATTTTCACATTGAGTTTTATATGCAATGCACTGCCCTGCATAATGACATCCTCCAGTAAAAAACCACATATCATGTAGTGTCCAAACAATAGGTTTAGATGAATTTAAAATTTTACGAATGATATTTAAAGATATAAAACCACCATTAATCCAGTGAAGATGAATAATATCTGCATCTTTAAACCATTTATTTTTAGTAATATCTATACCAACATTTGCCATTGAAAATGCAAAACGAACACTTTTATCCTTTTCTCTGAATATAAATGAGAAACGTTCGAACAAAAACCGAAACAATGTACTATATTTGTATAATACGCCATTATCATAAGAAGTTGTATGTATCGAGCTGCCTTTTTTTTTCATCGTAAGTAACCTAACTTCATGCCCTTCCTCAGTAAGAGCTTCAAATAATCGTATGCATGCAATTGCAGCACCACCACCACTATCAGTGGTATTTATAAGTAATATTTTCATATTTTTGGGGCTAAAACAATAGAGTTAAAATACAAACTTTTTTTTCGAGGAACTATTAATGATATAGAAAATAAAATAAGTATAAATGGAAAAATAAATATAAAATTAAACAGAAAGTTTAGATATTTATTTTTCACAAAAATAAGTTCTCTTATAAAGCTAATAAAGTATTGTGATATTACAGCAAAAAAATGACCTGTTTTTCCAATTTCCATAATCTCAAAATCAGATAATTTAATTAAATATTTAATCATCGGTATTGTAAATCTAAATTTATCAAGAGGAATTTCATGTTCTTCCAACCCAAAAGGCAATGTAAGTAAAATTTTATTTTCCGTTTAAGTACACTATTAATTTTAGGAATGATTTGATTATAGTTAAATACGTGTTCAAATACTTCTAAACTAAAAATATTATCAGATTTTTCAGATTCAAAAGGACGTTTTTTTCCTTCAATATAAATATCAATATCCTCTTTTATATGAAAATGAGCATCACTTTCGTAATCAACTCCTATATTTTGAGTTAAGTTAATTAATAAAGATTTATTAGACTTTGCCCAGTAACCAAAATCTAAGATTGTCCCAAAAAGAAGTAGAGTAAATTTTCGTATTTTTTGTGATAAACACCATCGGATTTGAAAAAAAGCATTGATAAAAATGCTTAAAAAATTGAAAAAGAATAGTTTACGCTTGAATATTTTAGTAAATTCCATAATTTTTTTATTTTTTATATCATAGAAAGAATAGTTGTATTTAGAATGATTTTATTTGAGTTTTTCACCATAAACTATAATAAATGGAGATAAAATGCGACATTTTATTGGAAATAATTTTAATAAATAACTAAATTGTTTTACAATAAAATGTGAACTTTTCGTTCCAACATTTGGTGATAACCATATCATTGGTTTTTTACTGTATTCTATTTTAATATTGTGTATATTATTGTTTTTTAAAACATTTTCAAGGACATTAAATTTCATAGAGTTAAGGTTATGTACTAGATAATTTTCTTTATCAAGTAAAAACTGAACCCATCCATTTATTCCTCTGAAATTAGGTAAAACAATTAACAAACTGCCATTTTTTGATAAGAGATTTATGTGCCTTCTTATTACATCTTCAGTATTTTCAAAATGTTCAATAAAACCATAAGAAAAAACAATATCATATTTTTTAACTGTTTCAAAACTAAAAAAATCACATTCAATGCACTTTATTGAATTTAAAGGTAAATTATTAAGTTTTTCAAGATTATTAATAATTTCTTTGTTAATATGAAAATCAATTAATGTAACATCTTTGCATACTTTTTTATAAAAATACCCTGATATTGTACCTGGGAATCCACCTATTTCAATAAAATTTTTCCTATTTATTAATAAAGGTAAAAAAGAATCAAACGGAAATTTTGTTGGAATATCAACATATTTATATGTGCTCCAATAATTATTCCAAAAATCTTTATTTGTTAAATTATTCATTTTTTAATGCATTTTTTATAAGAAATAGCGACAAATTATTCTATAAAATATTTTAAGTGTTGTTTTATAATTATACACTTTATAGTAATATTCATCTGCTACTCTATTTCTTTCAATTATTGTTGGATGAAGTAGAGGTAGAATATTAAAAGTAGGAATATTTGCTAATTTATGATTTGGGTCATTGGTATGAGTAGAATTATCAGTAAAACCAATATTTGAAACTAAATTTACATTTGGAAGAATAGCTAAGCCTTTGTTTTCCCAAATAGTAAAAGTAAATTGATAATCCCAAGTATTAATAGCTTGTTTTTTTATTAATAAAAACTTATTAAGCCAAAATTGTTGCTCAGTCCATAATCGGAAATATTCTTTTAAAATTACTTTAAACTCTTTGCTTGAATAATTCTCTAATGTAAAATCATATTTATTCCAAGATCTCTGCCAAGTTGCCCAACCCCAAATATGAGGGTATGCCGAAAAATAGTAAGATGCTTCGCCTCTTTTAGTTCCATTTTGAAAATTATCGCCACTTATTAGCATAACCTGCTCGTTTTCCTTGTATTTATTAAGTAATTCTTCGCAATAGTTGAAAAAATCAGGATGAGGTAAACAATCGTCTTCCAAAATAATTCCTTGTTCTACATTTTCAAAAAACCAAGTAATTGCAGAACTCACAGCTTTACCGCAACCTAAATTTTGCTCACGAAATAGCGTTTTTACATCACAATCCCAATCAACTTGTTTAATAATATCTCGTGTTTGAAGACATAGTTCAGCTTCACCTGTTTTAGTTGTCCTTGCCCCATCAGCAGCTACAAATAAATATTTGGGTTTTCGCTTCCGAATTTCTTCAAAAATTCTAACAGTAGTATCAGGACGATTAAAAATAAGAAATAAAATTGGGGTTTCAAATGAGCAGTTCATTTATTCTTCTTTTAAAATAGCGATTATATTTTGAAAAGCAAATAGTTCTGTCTCAATAGGATGATCGTTAAGTTTCAATAAACTATTAGGAAGTAACCTGTATAGGTGATAATTA
>JBMOGB010000354.1:0-3963 GCA_049318585.1 Bacteroidia bacterium
CTAAAACAATTTATTCTTGTACGTAGGTGTAAATCCTAAATGTTGGTATGCTTTTTCGGTGGCTTCACGGCCTCGAGGGGTGCGCATCAAAAATCCTTCTTGAATCAAATAAGGTTCATAAACTTCTTCAATTGTTCCTCCATCTTCGCCAATGGCAGTTGCCAAAGTATTTAACCCAACTGGACCGCCTTTGAACTTTTCAATCAAGGTTTTTAAAATCCTGGAATCCATTTCATCTAAACCTTCACTATCTACATTCAACGCATTTAATGCAAACTGTGCAATTTCTAACGTAATAGTTCCATCGCTTTTTACTTGTGCAAAATCTCTTGTTCTTCGCAATAAAGCATTTCCAATTCTGGGCGTTCCCCTACTCCTACGCGCAATTTCCCATGCTGCTTCTTCATCAATAATGGAATTCATAATAGTAGAACTACGTTCAATAATAGTTTTCATTAAAGCCTTATCGTAATACTGCAAACGAGCATTGATTCCAAACCTAGCACGCAACGGAGAAGTTAATAAACCCGAACGAGTAGTTGCTCCAATTAAAGTAAAAGGTTCTATTTCTAACTGAATGCTGCGCGCATTTGGCCCGCTATCAATCATAATATCTATTTTATAATCTTCCATGGCCGAGTATAAAAACTCTTCTACCACCGGACTTAAACGATGTATTTCATCAATAAAAAGTACATCGCCTTTTTCTAAATTAGTTAATAATCCAGCTAAGTCACCTGCTTTTTCTAACACAGGGCCACTTGTTGTTTTTATATTTGCACCTAACTCGTTGGCAATAATGATACTTAAAGTAGTTTTTCCTAAACCTGGAGGGCCATGCAAAAGCACATGATCCAAGGCTTCGCCACGTTGTTTGGCAGCTTGAACAAATATTTTTAAATTCTCAATTGTTTTTTCCTGACCTGTAAAATCATCAAATAAACGAGGGCGTAATACACGCTCTAGTTCTTTTTCAGCAGTGGTTAAATTACTTTCTTCAGGATCTAAATTTGGATTTCTCACAAGGGCGAATGTAATGTTTTTTTATTTTAGGTTGAAGTGTTAAAGTGTTGAAGTGTTGAAGTGTTAAAGTGTTTATGTGTTGATGTGTTAAAGTGTTTATGTGTTGAAGTGTTGAAGTTTTAAGTGTTAAGTGTTAAGTTTTGAAACGCTTATTGCTTATTGCTTATTGCTTATTGCATATTGCTTATTGCATATTGCTTATTGCCAATTAATTTAAATCAACTGATCCAACGGAATCCTAGGTTTTATAGGCAATGCCTTGTATTCACTTACCGAATAAGTAGTGATTTGTTTGAACTGATTGCTTAAATATTGAACGCTGCTATAACCCATTTGATAAGAAATTTCACTCAATGTCATTTCATTATAACTGAGTAGTTCTTTTACTCTTTCTATTTTTACTAAAATAATATATTTTTCAAGAGTAACATGGGTTTTATCGCTGAATAACTTGCTTAAAAAAGTATAAGGATGAGCCAATTTATCGCTCAAATAATCTGAATTTCTTATCAAAGAATTTAAATTATTTCCATAATAAATCATTTCTAAAACTGCTACTTTAATTGCTTCAAGCAATGCTGCATCTTTGTCTAATATTAAATCAAAACCTTGTTCTTGTAATCTTTTTTGTATTGAAATAAAATCGATAACTCCGCCACTATTTTGGATTTGCGCGGCACCCAAATAAACTTTATCAATACTTATGTTTGGCGAATTTTCAAGCACATGTTGCACTTGTGCAATACACCTTGAACTTACCATGTTTCGTATTTGTAAAATAATATTTTTGTTTGCGCTATTCATTTACCGATTGCAATTAAAACATAAAAAACGAGAAAAATAAACAAATGTAATTTACCAATTAAATAAATTTAGTTTAAAGAATAAAAACCACATAAATACTTAGAAATCATAGTTTGAGCTAGGTTATTTATTGGTTCAAATAATAGCAAAAGTTCATCTAAGAATAAGCATTAGAACTTCGTAATAAGCGTTAAATATAAAACAAATCAGTTCCTTGATTTTTAAAATCATAACAGCGATACCTTATTAGAAATTGCCTACAGTTGGTATTTTCACCAACTAAAGGCAGTCAAAGTTTCGACAAGCTCAACAACTGCGGTCATTAAGCTTGTCGAAATGAATTATACATGATTACAAAAAAACTTTTGCATTTTTCGATTTTCGATTTTCGTTATTCGAATTTCGAATTTTGTTATTCGGATTTCGGATTTCAAATTTGTTATTTTATTAGAGCTAAACCTTCTAACGATGATGGATCGTTTGGCGCTAAAAGCAATACTCTATTAAATAATTGTTTTGCTTCTTTGTTTTTGGTTAATCGATAACTAGTCCATGCTAACATGTGTAAACCATCGTAAGAAAACGGATATAAATTTACCAATAAACTAAAGCATTTGTTGGCTTTTTCATACAATTTCCCGTTATAATAAACCATTCCTAAAGCATATAAAGCATAGCTATTATTAGGATCTATTTTTAAAATATTTTGGTATTGCAAAGCAATATTATCCCACTCATTTAAAGCTGTCATTGGGTAAATAGACCCAAACTTTGCTTCTATAGAAAACGGCATAATATTCATAGCCATGTTATAGTATTGTTTCGATTCTTTTTGTAAACCTGCACAGTAATTTAACCAACCCAAGCGCAGGTTCATTTCGTAGGAAGTAGGTACATAAACTTCCATTATTTTTGCAATGGCTTGGGGGTAACTACTTTTTATTTCTAGACCTAAACTAGCAGCAAAAGCGTTTTTAACTTTCTCGTCTTGCGCTTGTGCAAGGCTTATTGTTAAACTAAATAATAGAATTAAGATTGATTTTTTCATATTTGTTTTTTTATTGTTTTATATTTTATTGATTGTATTTTATACCTAAAAAAATGGAGTTGAAGTTATAATCTGTTCTGGTTGAATAATCTTGTTTTCGTTCTAATTGATAAATGGTGTATAGAAATAAATTATTGGCAAATTCGTACTTTAAAGTAATGTTGGTTCTATCGTAAGTTTTATCGGTTGAGTTATAAATAATATAACCATCTTGGTCGCTAAAGTTTTTAGCATATGCGTAAAAATAATCAGCCGAAATGGTTAGTTCATCATTGAAAATATAGGAAATAGAAGGTTTAACCAAGGTGCTAAAATCCATATCATTGCTAAAATGAAATACACCAATTCCAAATACCAAACCTTCATTATCGTGAACATCATAAAACAACTCACCACCTGTTTGAAATTGAGTATGTTTATCTTTTAAGTTATTTAACCTACTAAATACAAACATTGGTTTTACAAAAAACTTTTTCAATTTTATAGTACTGCTTATAGAAACGAAAGGGTTATTACTAATAATTGAACTGCCATTCGTATCTTGAACTGTGGCATAAACCAAAGTATTGCTATGCAAAAATGAACCAGTAAAATTAAATTTTAAGTTACTATTTTGTTTCAATTCAAAATTGGCATAATAACTTTGCTGATTAACGGTTCCCCACCACACATTTTGGCTCAAATAATTATAAGCATGAAACAATTGTAGTTTTTTACTTAACTGATGTTGCAACCCAATTTGACTATTGCTAAGGTTGCCAATTAAATCAGAATTGGAGCTAAACTTAACGCCAGATTCAATATACATTTGGTTAAACAAATTGGTTTTACCTAACCTAAAAGTAGATGTTGGTTTTGCGTTTTCGTTTAAGAAACCTGCAGTTAACAATGATTGTGCTTGCACATTACAAACAAAAATAAGAGAAAATATAATTAAATGATTTCGCATGTGGCTTTTATGGTTTTGTTGTTAATAGTTACCACAAATGATTGGATATTTCCTTCACTTAAAGTAAAATTGGCTTTGATTGTTTTGTTAAATGAAAATATAGATTTTAAGTTTACTTGACTACTTAATAAAATATTTC
>JBMOGB010000355.1:0-3961 GCA_049318585.1 Bacteroidia bacterium
TTATTAGGAACAGTATTAGGTATGATCAAGGCGTTCTCGGCATTAGGAAACGCTGGTGCTCCTGATTCTACAGCTTTAGCAACAGGTATTTCTGAAGCACTTATTAATACAGCTTTAGGTATTGGTAATTCAGCTGTAGCTATTGTTATGTATAATGTATTTACAACTAAAATTGATAAAATAACTTATACAATTGACGAAGCAGGTTTCACAATTGTTCAAAACTTTGCAGCAGCACACAAACGCTAGTTTTATTTAGCAATTAATTGATTGCTTAATTAAATATTTTTAAATTTTTAAAATAAAACAAAACAAATGGCTAAAGTAAAAGTACCTCGTAAAAGCACATCGGTTGATATGACCGCAATGACAGACGTTGCGTTCTTATTGCTAACATTTTTTATGTTAGCTACACAATTCAAACCCGATGAACCAGTTCAGGTTATAACTCCAGCCTCTGTTGCCGAAATTCCACTTCCTGATGTTGATGTAATGCTTATTACCATCAGCAACGACAATAAAGTTTTCTTTGATTTACAAGGAGAACATTATAAAAAAACTTTACTTGAAAAAATGGGTAAAAAGTATAGCATTGTATTTACTGAAGATGAATTGAAAAAGTTTTCTCAAATGAGTAGCTTTGGAATGCCAATAGCACAGTTAAAGCAATACATAAACTTAAGTCCTGAAAAAAGAGGAGGTTTTCCGTCAGCAGGTATTCCATGCGATTCATTGCAAAATGAATTAGGTGATTGGGTTTGGCAAAGTCGTTTAACTAATAACAGCTTTAGGGTTGCTATTAAAGGCGATAGAGATGTAAGTTATCCTACAATAAAACAAGTAATTAATACACTTCAAGAAAAAGATGTAAATAGATTCAATTTTATTACATCGATGGAAAGTGCTCAATAATTTAAAGAAAGGAATTTAAAAATGGCAGAAATAGAAGGTGGCGGAGGTGGTAAGAAAAAAGGTGGTAAACCACATGGTAAAAAACTTTCAACTCGTGTAGATTTTACACCCATGGTTGATTTAGGTTTTTTATTGATTACCTTTTTTATGTTAACTACCTCGCTTAACAAGCCGAAAACAATGGAGCTTAACATGCCTGTAAAAGGTGATGATAAAGACAAAACAGCTGTTAAAGTTTCGCAAACAGTAACAGTTTTGTTAACTGGGAATAATCAAGTAATGTATTATTTTAGCGATCCTCTTACATTAGATCCAATGACTCCACAAATTACAGATTTTAGTGCAGGAGGAATTAGGCCAATGTTGTTACGTGAAAACAGAAAACGTGTTCCTAGTATTGATTCTATTCAAGTTTACAAAGACTTGTTTAAAATAAATAAAATGAAAGAAGCTGATATGAAAGCAAATATTGCTAGACTAAAAGCTGATGCAGAGGGTTTAATTGTAATTATTAAAGCCGATGACAATGCTAAATTTAGCAACATTGTTGACATTTTAGACGAGATGTTAATTTGTAATATTGGTCGTTATGCAATAGTAGATATTTCGGATCCCGAAATTGAATTAATCAAAAGTTCTGCTGCTTCTTTAAAAGCTGCTGGAACAGTAAATAATTAAACACATGGCAAATACAAGTATATTTGATAACAATTGGGTTAACTTGGTCTTTGAAGGCCGAAACCAACAATATGGTGCCTTTGTGTTGCGTAAAAAAAGTAGCAACTATACCATTAAAGGTATCATTTTTTCTATCATAGGATTTTCGTTGGCAATTGCAGCTCCTGTAATTATTAATTATTTGAAGCAACAAATACCAAAAGAAAACATTGTGGTAGAAGCAGATGTAACTAAATTAGATGCGCCTCCTCCAATGGATGAAAGCACACCACCACCACCACCACCACCACCACCACCTCCGGTAAAGAGTACCATTAAGTTTACTCCACCAGAGATAAAAAAAGATGAGGATGTAACTGAACCACCTCCAACTCAAGTAGAGTTAGAAAAAGTGGATGCAGGTACTCAAACTGTGGTTGGTGATCCTGAAGCTAAAGAAGTTTTATTAGAAGAACCAGGTACTGGCGATGGTGAAATTTTATTAGAAGCAGAAATCAATCCTGAGTTTCCAGGTGGTGAAGAAAAAATGAATGAATATTTATCTTCAGCAGTTGATTACCCTCCAATGGCAAAAGAAAATAATATTGAAGGTAGAGTTGTTCTTCGTTTTGCTGTAATGGCCGATGGAAGAATAGACAATATTCAAGTATTAAACAAACCCGCATTAGGTTGGGGTTGTGAAGCAGCAGTAGAAAAAGCAGTTAAAGGAATGCCAAAATGGAGTCCAGGACGCCAAGCTGGTAGAGCAGTTCCTGTTTATTTTACATTGCCTTTTGTATTTAAATTAGATCAATAGATAATAATAAATATGTAATTGATAAGCTTGTAAAACAATTAGTTTTACAAGCTTATTTTATTTAAAAACTGAAGTAATGAGTTTAGAAGAAATAAGAGAAAAACGGGAAAACAAAGTTGGAAATATTGTAAAATATTTTGGTGCAATAATGGGTTTGTTTTACTTGGTTTTAGGTACAAGTATTTTATTAAATAAAATTCCTTTATTGGTAAATGAAATTGTAAAATATACTTTAGGAATAGCAATGGTTTTGTATGGATTTTTTAGATTGTTTAGAATTTGGAAGAGCAATAGGCAATAAGCAATAAGTAATGGGCAATGAGCAATGAGCAATAATGAGCAATGGGCAATGAGTAATAAGCAATGAGCAATGAGCAATGAGTAAACGAACATTTCAAAATTTAACGAATAAACCTATTAACTTTTCAACTAATAAACTAATTAACCTTTCAACTAATAAACTATTTTACCAATAAAAAATGATAAGAAACCCCAAACCAATTCACATTGCCTTATTAGTATCAGGAATTTTAGCATTAGCTATTAGTTTGGTAATGTATCTGATTTTAGATTCTGTGTTAATTAATGTAATCATTATTTTTATGCTTACAGCTGGTCTTTCTTTCTTCTTGTTTTTTTACACATTGGAGTTTTTTATTTACCGAAAAATTAAACTAATTTATAAAACAATACACAGTTTAAAAACTCAAAAATACGATGCAGTTTTAGAAAATTTTAGTTGGGAAAAAGATCCTATTTTCGAAATGAGTAAAGAAGTAATTAATTGGGCACGAGATAAGAAAATGGAAATAGACCAACTTAAAAAAGTAGCTGATTTTAGGAAAGAGTTTTTGGGAAATGTAAGTCATGAGTTAAAAACACCTATTTTTAGTATTCAGGGTTATTTGCATACTCTTTTAGATGGTGCCATTTATGATGAAGAAGTAAATACAAAGTTTTTAAAAAAAGCTGCTAAAAGTACTGATAGATTGAGTGATTTGGTAGCTGATTTATTAGAAATTTCGAGTTTGGAAAGTGGTGAGTTACAGATGAATTTAGATAGATTTGATATCAATTTATTGACAAAAGATGTGTATGAACAATTTGAAGTAAAAGCCAAAGAAAAAGGTATCAGTTTATTGATAAAAGAAGGTTGTAATAAACCGTTTTTTGTATTAGCCGACAAGTACAGAATTAGAACTGTTTTGGTAAATTTAGTAAGTAATTCAATTAAGTACGGAAAAGAGAACGGAGTTACTTCAGCTTCCTATTATGTAATGGGCGATAATATTTTAATTGAAATTGCTGATACAGGCGAAGGTGTTAATCAAGAATATTTACCACGAATATTTGAAAGATTTTATAGAGTTGATAAAAGTAGGTCACGTAACAATGAAGCTGGTGGAACTGGTTTAGGTTTAGCCATTGTAAAACATATTATTGAAGCACATCATCAAACAGTAAATGTAAGAAGTACCATTGGAAAAGGAACAACTTTTGGTTTTACTTTAAAAGCCAACCAATAAAAATACTAACACTTTATTCATACTTTGATTTTTGTGTTTTTTTAAACCA
>JBMOGB010000356.1:0-3949 GCA_049318585.1 Bacteroidia bacterium
GCTGCTATTTTAGGTATTCTTATTTTTAACATATTACGTCTTTATATGCTCATAGAAATAAAGCTAAATTATATTGCTTATTTCGATATATTCCATACTTACATATTTCCCGCCATCATCTACTTTATTACCTTTTTATTGATGATTTTATGGGTAAAATTTATTGGAAAAAAACCTACTGAAAACTAACCTATGAACTATAAATTAATTTGGAAAACAATTCCCGTATTTATACTTTTTGTGTTTGATTTTTCATTCCAAAATTTCAATCCAATTGAAATGAAATTCAGTACTTGTAAAATCTATTTATTCACCAATGAATGTTGCACTTTTGAAGCATTTTTATTAAATAAATTACTGCGGTTATTACTTAATTTATTTACCATTCACTTAATACTTGGAATATTTAAAATTGAACTTACAAACAAATTGTATTACATAATTATCATAAGTTTTTTGTTTATAATCGACATGGCCATGTGTTATTCAATGCATCCTTTATTCAGCAATTGGCATAAGGTGTTAAATCCCGTTTTATATAGTCCTTTGGCGGGAGTGGCTTTGTTGGCTTGGTTCGTAAGTACTAAACAAAATCAAAAAGTATGATAGTAATTTTAGCTAGTTGGATTTTTATTTTAGTAAATTGTTATTTGTTTGGATTTGCTTTAAACAAGTTTTTATTTAAACAAAAAACAATCAGTGTTACCATTGTTTTAGGAGTAATTTTCATTTCTATTATTGCTAATATTGCTTCGTTTTTTTTGCCACTTAACAACACTTTTCTATTCATCATTTCATTTATTTCTTGCTTATATTTAGTTATCTATTTCAAAAAAATAAAGCAACAATTATTACAGTTAAAAAAGGAAATATTCAGTTTTAAAAATATCGTTTTATTAATAGCTAGTGCGGTATTATTTGCAGCATATTCAAGCGGTTATTCAAACATAAACGATGATGGTTTATATTATACCCAAACCATTATGTGGCTTCGGGAATACGGATTAGTTCATGGCATTTCTAATTTGCATTTATCGTTGGGATTAAGTTCGTCATGGCATGTGTTTCAGGCTGTTTTCACCTTTTCAAACACTTTAAATTTAAACGATGTAAATGGTTTTTTGATGTTTGTTTTTACCCTATTTATTATTGAGAAAAATTCCAATAAAAACATCAATTATTTACTTTATTTCCAATACTTTTTGGTGCTAATAATTAGCATTCCTTTTTATAGCGCTCCCAACCCCGATTTTGCCATTATTGTTTTTACAGCCATTGCAATTCAGTTGTTTTTAACTACCAAAAATCGAGACAATTACCCTCTTATTTTATTAATTGCCTCTTATTGTTTCACAGTTAAAATATCGTCTATTTTAGTTTCTTTTTTGGCCTTTTTTGTGCTATATAAACTATTAAAAAATGCTAGTTTTAAATTGCAAAGCAAACTATATATTTTACTGTTTTTGATGCTAACTATTCAAGTAAGTAAAAACATTTATCAAACTTCTTATCCGCTGTATCCTTATAAAATTCTGAGTGTAAATACCGATTGGAAAACACCTGAAGCTGTAGTAAGTTATTTTACAAATGGGGTTAAAACATGGTCGTATTCCAATAAATTTAGACCCAATGATGTAAATGAAATTAAGGATATTGGTGCTTTGCAATTATTAGAAAGTTTATTGTTTAGAAGTGGCACAAAAGGATTGATAAACAAAGTAATTTTCGCTTCATTTTTGCTCAGTATTTTGCTAGTAAGCTATTTATGGTTTAAAAACAAAATAAACCAACAAACCATTATTTTACAAGCTGTAACTGGTATAAGTTTAATTATTTGGTTTGTTTTTGCTCCGCAATACCGGTTTGCGATGCCAATGCTTGTTTATTATTTAGCATTTATTTTTTACTTAATTTATTATCATTTTCTCCAAAAATTCATCAAAATAAACTTGTATTTTGTTCATGTTTCAATAATCATTTTATTATTTATCCCAACCATTTTTGGGTTAAATATTAATGGTAATGAAACCAGTAAACAAATTGGTCAATTTGAACAAATAAAACCTACTCAATTGCTATATCCAATGCCTAAATACACCTTTGCAAAAATGGATACCATTGTGGTAAATAACACACCTTTTTACCATGTAAATGGAAATACCTATTGCTGGAATTCCCCGCTACCATGTATGAGTAAAGGCTATGAAAAAATAATATTCGATAACTTTAAATGCAGAATAAGCTTAAGAGGAAAATCACTTGGCGAAGGTTTTAAGTTTATTTCTTACCAATAATTCATATCATTGCATCATAATTGGAAATTTTGGATTTTGAATGTTGGTTGTTGAATCACAAATGATGAATAGCCGTTCGCGGTCACTGAGCTTGTCGAAGTGTAGCCAACGGAATAAAATATTACGAATGATTGGTGAGTGCCGATAGCTATCGGCAACCAACCATGGACAATGATATACGTTTCGACTTCGCTCAACGGCCGCAGACATTGAGCGAATACCGATGACTATCGGTAGAAATTTATTTCTATTAAGTAAACTAAATTGCAATAAAAAAGGCCACTGAGTTCACGTCACTGAGCTTGCTGGTCACTGAGCTTGTCGAAGTGTAGCCAATGGAATTAAAATATTACGAATGATTGGTGAGTGCTGATAACTATCGGCAACCAACCATGGACAAATGATGAATAGCCGTTCGGCTTTAGCCAACGGTAAAAAAGATAACCTTTAGCGTTCACTGAGCTTGTCGAAGTGCGGTCAACAGAATATAAGATTTATAATAATTGAAAATATCAGTAATAACAGTAGTTTTTAACAGTGTAAACACCATTGAACAAACCATTCAATCGGTGCTAGCTCAATCGTATAAAAACATTGAATACATTATTATTGATGCCAAATCAACCGATGGAACTTTAAAAATTATAGAAAAATACAAAGAAAAAATTTCTATCATTATATCGGAAAATGACAATGGTTATTATGATGGATTAAACAAAGGAATACTTTTGGCTACAGGCGAAATCATTGGCACTTTAAATGCTGATGACCGATTTGCTTCCAACAATATTATCGAAAAAATTGTTCAAGAATTTACCAATAATTCAGGATTAGAAAGTGTTATTGGCGACATTGCTTTTGCCAATAACTCCAATAAAATTTCACGTTATTATTCAAGTAAAAACTTCAAACCTTCACAATTCAAATGGGGAATTATGCCCCCTCACCCATCGTTTTATTGTAAAAAGGTAGTGTTTAACAAATTGGGATTATACAATCCGAACTTTAAACTTGCTGGCGATTTTGAATTGTTGTTGCGTTATTTATGGAAAAACAAAATAACGTTCAAATATGTTCCATTGTTAATGGTTTACATGCAAAAAGGAGGAAAAAGCACTGGTAGTATTTTTACAAATTTATTGGTAAATAATCCGGAAGTTATAAATGCTTGTAAAATGAATGGTTTGAATACAAACATGTTAAAAATAAGTATGAAATATTTACTGAAAATAAATCAATTTTGGGGCGTAAATAAACATGCTTAAAAGAATCATTTTAAAGAAAATATTGACCATCTTCATTTTCCCAATTTCATTATTTGGACTCATTTGTATTTGGTTTATCTATCATTTATCGAGAAATTCGGTAACAAAAAAAATAAAAATTATTTTCATCAGCTCGTTTGTTTTCTTCTTTTTAATTACCATGCAACCTTTTGCTAGTATTTTTATAAATAGTTTGGAAAATGATTATGAAAGTTTGCTCGACACCAATAAAATTAAGAGTGCAGAATACATTATTATTCTTGGTGGCGGATATACCGATGATGAAACAATGCCTGAAAGTAGTCAATTAGGAATATCATCATTGGCAAGGTTAATTGAAGGAATGCGTTTGAAAAAAATAAACCCAAAAGCTAAATTTATTTTCTCGGG
>JBMOGB010000357.1:0-3947 GCA_049318585.1 Bacteroidia bacterium
CTCTTTAGGTTGGAAAAACTTTTTGCTTAATCCCCATAAAATAACCTTGATCCCTTTTAATTGTGATTCAGTTCCTAGCGCCACTTCATCCCATCTTCCTTTTACAATGTTTTCTGTAATAATTTTCATGCCTTCAATTCTTTCTTCCTCGTCCTCCACCAAAAAAGCTTTTCCAAATAGTACTGTTGAACGATAATTAACACCTGTATGAAACAATGATTTTGCCAAAACAATTCCATCTAAATGTGTAACCGACACACAAATGGTTTGTCCATCTAGGATTTGATTCAACATAAAATTTTTTGTTGAACCATGTAAATATAAATCCTCTTCTTTTCTACCATAAGCAGTTGGAATCATCATGGTTTGCCCTTGATGTTGGAAGGCTACATGACATAAAAAGCCAGCATCTAAAATGTTTTTTACACTTTCCTCGTCATTCATTTCTCTTTTTGCTCCCCTATTTACTTTGTTAAATTCCATGGTTGTAATTATTATTCAACTACAATATTGAGGATTATTAAATTATAAATACAGATACAAATTTGTATATTTTAACAAGTACAGTTATGTTTGTTTTATGATTAAAAAAGAACTGCTTTACTTACAACTAGCCGATAGCATTGAACATCAAATAATAAATGAAGTATTAAATATTGGAGATAAATTACCTTCATTAAGGTCAATTTCTATTGAAAAAGGAGTAAGTTTAAGCACTAGTCAGCAAGCTTATTTTGAGTTAGAAAATAGAGGCTTAATTGAATCAAGACCTCAGTCGGGTTATTATGTATCGTACAAACATAAAAGCATAAATAATATGCCTTCTATTAGTAAACCAATTATGGCAAAAAAAGGTGATAAAGTAGATGATATTATGACTGCTGTTATTCAAAATTTTGAACAGGCTGAAACCTATTTATCAAGTGCTAGTCTTTCATCAGAATTAGTGCCAATAGCCAAATTAAACAAAGCATTAGTTGCAGCAACTCGATCGTTACAAGATAGTGGAGTAGGGTATAATAAAATTGGAAGCTTAAAGTTAAAAAATCAAATTGCAAAACGTTCAATTTTATGGGGAGGAAAACTACATGCAGATGATATTATTACTACAGGTGGAAGCATTGATTCAATTTCATTTTGTTTATTATCGCTTACAAAACGCGGTGATACCATTGTAGTTGAAAGTCCAGTTTATTTTGGAATATTACGTTTGGCTCAAAGTTTAGGTTTACATGTCATTGAATTGCCAACTCATCCTATCACTGGAATTGAAGTAGATGCGCTTAAAAAAATTATAGAAAGAAAAAAAATCACCTTATGTATTTTAATTACAAATTTTAGTAATCCTATGGGTAGTTGTATGCCCGATGAACATAAGAAAGCGGTTGTTAGTTTATTAGAAATGCACAATATTCCATTAATTGAAGACGATTTATATGCCGATTTGTATTTTGGAAAACAGCGACCAACATCGTGTAAAACTTATGATGAAAGTGGCATTGTTTTATGGTGTGGTTCGTTTTCCAAAACATTGGTTTCGGGTTACAGAGTGGGTTGGGTGGCGCCTGGTAAATTTAAAGCACAAGTTGAAAGAACCAAATTATTTCACTCCATGTATAGCAGCACCATTACCCATGAAGCCATTGGAAACTTTTTGGAAGTAGGACGATATGAAGATCATTTAAGAAAAACACGACAAATTTTACATCGTAATTCATTGCAGTTTTTACGTTGTGTGAATGAATATTTTCCTGACGATACTAAGGTTTCAAGGCCAACAGGTAGCATGAATTTATGGGTTGAATTAAATCCAAAATTGGATTCCATTGAACTGTATAATAAAGCTATAGCTTATAAAATCAGCATTACTCCTGGAAGAATGTACACTTTACAAAACCAATACAATAATTGTTTTAAATTAAGTTATGGAATGATTTGGAATGAGAAAGTTGAAAACGCTTTGAAGCTTTTGGGTAAATTGGCATATAGTTTATAGCAATATTATTATGTTATTTATCCATAATATTTCATATTCAATACTGTTAAATTTAACTACTTTCGCGCCCTAATTTTTACTACGTGCAAGCTATTTTCTCTGTTTACAAACCTTATTTCAAAAGTATTTTAAAACTCAGTTGGCCAATCATTATTGGGCAGTTAGGTATTGTGTTAATGGGCGTTGCCGACACTTTAATGATTGGTAAAATAGATGCAACTAACCTTGCCGCAGCTGGCTTAGCAAATGCCATTTATTACTTAATTACCATTTTAGGATTGGGAACTTTAATGGCTGTTTCTCCTTTAATTGCTAAAGCAAAAGCAGAAAATAATTTACAAGAATGTGTTAATTATTTTAAAGCAGCCATATTGGTTGCGTTGGTTTTATCGGTATTTATATTTTTTGTAAATATGGTTTTGAGTAATAACTTAGACTGGTTTAAACAAGACGAAAATGTAAAGCCTTTGGCTAATCAATTCCTCACTTTATTAAATTACAGCACATTGCCTTTGTTGTTATTTTTGGCTGTAAAACAATTCAGCGATGGCCTTTCTATTACAACGCCAGCAGCTGTAATTACTATGATAGCTTTGGCATTGAATATTGTTTTAAATTATGCATTTATTTATGGCAATTGGGGCATGCCCGCATTAGGATTACAAGGCGCAGGTTGGGCTACCATTATAGCCAGAACATTGATGTTTATAAGTATGCTTTTGTATGTTTTATTGCATAAACAATACAAACCATATTTAATAAAAACTACTGCTTCCATAAAATTACAATTTGTTTCAATTTTAAAAGTTGGCTTACCAAGTGGTTTTCAGTACTTTTTTGAAGTAGGCGCATTTGCTACTGCAGCCATTATTATTGGTTGGATAGGAAAAAGCGAACAAGCTGCGCATACTTTAGCCATTAATTTGGCTTCGTTAACGTACATGGTGGCAACAGGAATATCAGCAGGAACAGGCATTGCGGTAGGTGATGCTTTTGGAAGAAAAAATAAACACGACATGCTTTATTCAGGTAAATCTGGTATTATTTTAGGTGGTATTTTTATGGGTTTTTGTGCCATTATTTTTACCTTTTTTAACCATTTTATTGTTAAAATAAGTGTGGACGATTCAAGTGTACAACTTATAACTGCTGGTTTGCTATACATAGCAGCTATGTTTCAATTAAGCGATGGTGTACAAGCAGTAAGTTTGGGTGCTTTAAGAGGTTTGTCAGATACTAAAGTTCCAACTATTATTACCATTATTGCTTATTGGGTTATTGGAATTCCGTTGGGTTATTATTTTACCTTTTCTTTGAACTTAGGCTTGTATGGAATTTGGTATGGATTAAGCATTGGCCTTACTTTTTCTGCCATATTTTTATGCATTCGATTTGTAAGAGAAGTAAAATCAATGACTTTATAAATCCATGAATCAAAAAGTAAAAGTACATATTGCTCTTTGGATTGTTACGATTATTTATGGTGCTACTTTTAGCATTGCCAAACAAGTAATGCCCATTTATATCAAACCGTTTGCCTTTATTTTATTGAGAGTTTCGGTAGCAAGTATCCTCATTATTTTATTTCACAAATCGTATATCAAAGAAAAAATTACCGATAAAAAAGATTATTTAAAACTATTGGTATGTGCTGTTTTTGGAGTAGCTGCAAACATGTTGTTTTTCTTTAAAGGCCTATCCATTACCACGCCCATTAACGCTTCAGTGTTAATGATGAATACGCCCATTTTTGTTATTGTTATATCCATACTTTGGCATAAAGAAAAGCTTTCCATGCAAAAATTAGTGGGTGTTTTATTAGCTAGTTTAGGTGCCATTATGTTGGTTGGCGGACGAAAATTTCAGTTTGACTCCCAACGTGTTTTAGGCGATATAATGGTGGCTGCTAACGCAATTATTTATGCTTTTTATTTGGTTTATGCCAAACAAT
>JBMOGB010000358.1:0-3941 GCA_049318585.1 Bacteroidia bacterium
ATCTGGCTATTTTAAGCCAATTTATTTATTAATCCCCATTTTTTTACGGTGATCCCTTATTATTAGGATGATTTTTCAAATGAAACTCTATTTCATCTCCAACTCTTGTTCTAATAAAACTACCAGGAACCGAACCTCCAAATGTCCAATAAATGTACTTAACACCATCGGCCATTTCACCCACTTTTTCAATAATTTCCATGCTTACTTTTAGTTTCATGGCAGCTCTGTTTCCAACAGGTTTGGGAACAAAAGGTGGTGCAGTTAACTCTGCTTTTCTGATATCTAATTCTTTAGCATCAGCAGTTTTATTATTTTGGTTGTTGCAGTTGGTTAATATGATACTAAATAGGCTTAATGTTAAAACTGTTTTTAGTATTGAATAGAAAGGTTTTTTATAATTTGTCATCACATCATTTTTTTTGTTAATGAACAACGAAATTATAAATTGAAACTAAAAACGAATATGATTCAAGTAGCGGTTTTTTATTGTTAAATGTTACATTTTTTACTGAAAATTGTTACGTGATATTTTAGAAAAGTAAATAACATGATATATTTATAATCAGGAATCTATCTCAATTTGGTTAGTTTTCAATTAGAGAGAGTAATTGTTGTTTTTACCAAATAGCGATGCTTATCTTACTTAAACTTCCTTGAATTAATCACTCCTTTTTGTTTTAAATAATTAAAATTACTACGCAATCGAATATACCATAACACTTTTTCCTCCAAATAATATTCACTGGTATTAGGAACTTGTGTTTTGGTTTTTTGATACATGTTTAAAAAATAAGCTTTGTAATAATCACCATTTTTTTGCTTTTGAACATTATAAATTGGGAATAATATTTTTTCGGTACTGCTGTCCTTTTTTATGTTTGCATAAGCTTTGTATAAAAATCTGGTTTCAAAATCACCATTGGTATAGTTGGTTTTAAAATAGGTATTCCACAAAAAGCTATTTGAAGTTTTTAAACCAAAGGTTTTCTTGTAACTATACAATTGCCATAGCACCTGAAAACGTTTGAATTCGTTGGTTTTCTGACTAAATAACAATGGCTGAATTGAAAAATAATTCATGCTATCCGACTTTTTGTACCAAACAATTGGAGCTATATGAAAATAGCTGTAATGGCTCCCTTTTATATGTTGAATTATAGGCCAAAACATGCTCCATGTGTGCACTTTTTCTGTTTGCTGACTTCTATAAAGAATGTAAGCAATATTGAATCTTGTATTGTCTTTTTGTTTGTTGTAATTATAAATTGGCCACAATAAATGTTGGTCTTTTTTTGTATTGTTTATCTTCCAGAATAATGGTGAAATAGCTAAGTTCTGTCCAAAACTGTTTTTGTTGAAATGATAAATTGGAAACAATGTAAAAGACTTTCTATTACTATAATTAAAGCTCCAAACTATTGGGAAAACAACATGTTTTCGTTCAGTAGTTGAGTTGTAATTGCGTTTAATTACATCAAAATAAATTGGAAAAAGTGTGTTGCTTGTTTTTGTATTTCCAATACCTATTGTTTTTTTATGCCAGTAAATGGGCAAAATTCTGAACCTATTTAATTGGGAAATGCCCGAATCTTTGTTAATCCAAACCAAAGGTGTAAGCATTGTTCTTCGTTTAACATTGTTCAACTCAAACTTTGTTTCATTGAAATAAAATGGTGCAAACACAAACGATTTTAAAGTTGAAGATTTGCTTGAAAACACCAATGGGTAAATATTGAACTCATTATACGACTTACTTTTATAACTGTAAATGCATGGCGAAATAAAATTTGATTGATAAGCATTGTTCCCTTTTTCTGTTTGGTTAAACCAAAAAGGAAACAATAATTTACTTGAATAAGAATGATCTTTAAAATACCAAAATACTGGCATAATTCCAATGGTTTTTGTCAATCCATTAGTTGCAGATTGGTAATGAAAAAATGGAAATAATGTTCTTGTTTTTTCATTTAAATCAGTCTTACTCCACCAAACAGGAAACAATATATTTTTGTTGAAATTGTTTCCATTAGCATTCCAAAAGAATGGTGTAATGGCTGTAATTGAATTGCCATTAATTGCTTTTTCTCGGTAATAAACGGGGAATAATAATAATGTCGATTTTAAATAATTATTTTTGGTGCTCCACCATATTGGAAACAATACTTTTTTGTTAAAATCTTTACCTGTTTTACTCCAAAATATTGGTGTTAATCCTACTGTTTTATAGCCATTTGATTGATATTGTAAATACAATGGAAACAATACTTTGGTGGTATCAATTTGGTTTTTGTAGCTATACCAAACAGGAAACAACACTTTGTTATTTTGTTCCTTTGTTTTTTTTGCAAAATAAAATGGAACAAAAGTAGTTTTGTTATAGCTTAAACTTTTAGTGTTATAAAACAATGGAAACACCTTTGTATGTGTTATTGCATTGCTATCATTTCCATATTTGTTAAAGTGTAAAAGCGGAAAGATGGTTAAAGATTTCTCCTCTCTATTTTTATAACTCCAAATAATTGGAAACAAAACTGTATTATGATGATTGCTGCTTTTATAATTCCAATAAATCGGGAAAATAACGGTGTTTTTAATGGTATCATTTTTATAAGTTTTATAGTCGCTCCAAACAAAAGGAAACACAAAATATTTGCTTTTATTATCGGCTTTTACACGCCATACCAAAGGTGTATATGCACTTAATTCATAATTGTTTTTGTTAACATTATAGCTTTGATAAAACGGAAATACAGTAATATTTTTAAAGGTTGTATCTTCATATTTCCAAACTATTGGAAACAAAACAGTATGTTTATAATTAGGTTCTTTTTTCGAAAAATAAAGTGGGAAAATAGTATTGCTTTTTGAAATACTATTTCCACTATTTGCTGTATTTTTATACCACCAAAAAGGAAATAATGTTTTTGAAGTTTGAGTTTTATTTAAACCACTTTGTTTTGAATAAGTAAACCAATAAAATGGAGTAATGCCAAGTGTTTTTGAAGTGCTATCTAACACATTTTTGAAATAAAAAGGAACTACCGCAATGGTGTTTTCTTGCCTATATTTTTCGTTGAATTTGCTTACCCAAATAATTGGAAATAATAGTTTCCAATTGGCATTTTTCTCTTTGAAACTATAATATAATGGAAACAAAACATTGGTGAAATTGGTATCGTTATTCCGAAAATTATTCTTGTAATACCAAATCGGTAACAATACTTTTATTTTTTCGTTTTCATTCTTATTACTAAAGTATATGGGTAAAAACGTTCTAAATTGTTCTTCATCGTTTTTGTAGCTTATATAATTGGGGAAAATATAGGTGGTAGTATCTCCATAAATACCATCTCTTTTTTTGTAATAAATTGGAATAATTGCAATCTTTTTATCTCTGTTTACTCTTTTATAAAATACAAACGGTATAAAATTTTGAGTGTATTGTGTATCGTTTTTTGTTTCGTATTTCATTTTATACCAGAGAGGAAACAACAAATTACTTTGGTAGTTAACTGCTTTGGTATTCCAGTAAAATGGTGTGATAGCAAATATTTTTTCTTTATTTAAAAAATCATTTTTGTAATAATATAAAGGCAGAAGAACATTGTATTTATTCTGGTAATTGCTTCCCTTATAAAACAATGGAAAAACAGTTAATGAAGTATCGGAAAAACTGCGATTATAAAACACAAAAGGAATATAATTTTTTATTTTAGAGTACTTATACACTTTACTGTAATACACAGGAAAAACAAGGGTTCTCCTATTGGTATCATTGTTCGTAAATTGCTTTTTTTGCCAATAAATTGGAAACAGCACATTGCGATTAAATTGTTTGTTTTGTGTATGCCAAAATAATGGTGTTACCACCAAATTTGATTTAGGATTTATGCTGTTATAGTTTTTATCAAAATGAACCAATGGAAAAAAGGTGAATT
>JBMOGB010000359.1:0-3939 GCA_049318585.1 Bacteroidia bacterium
TTCGGTCATTGTATCGCTCATTTTGGGCATGCGGATAGCTTCTGCCATTTATTTTTATATAATTATTTTATTTGTTGCGAAAATAACATTTGCCTTGATATTACTAAAACAAATTTTAAATTTTTAAAACAATTCAATTTACTGAATTTTTATTTTACTGTGAAAACGTTTCGACAAGCTCAACGACCACGGTCATTGAGCTTGTCGAAATGATTTCCGTTTTGTAAAATTGAACCAAGAAGTTTTCTTTTAAACTGTTAGCAAACTACAACCTCTTACATCACTATAATCAAGCCTTCCGAGCACTTCAAATTGGTTTTTACCAATTGAATTTGGAATTATTTTTCCAATATCTTGGGTTTGAATAAAGCAACATGAATTGATATTTGCCAAATCTATTACATTTATAACCCCACTTTTGTTTTCATTTACAAAACTAAAAGGATCAGTATTGTCACTTATTTTTACTTTCATCCAAGGCGCACATTCAAATAATCCATCGCCATTGCTATAAGCCTGACTTAATAATTCTGTCATACCATATTCCGAATGAATTTTATTTACCCCAAAACCATTTTGTAAAATTTCATGAATTTCGGAGCGAATCATTTCTTTTTTTCTGCCTTTCATTCCGCCTGTTTCCATCACAATCAATTCAGGAAAATTTACTTGAAATTCTTCGGCAAAATCTAATAAACCAAAGGTAGCGCCTAGCAGAATTGTTTGCTGTTTTTTTGATTTTAGTGCATTTAATACCTCCAACAACTCAGTATGATTGTTTAAGTAGAAATTGCTTAAAGGATGTTTACTTGCTTTGATCAATTCATCACACATCAAAATCAATGAGGAACCTTTACGCTCCAAATAGGAGGGAAGTAATGCTAAAAAACAGTAATCTTTTATGGGTCCATAAAAGTGTTCAAATGCAGTAAAAAACGATTGCTGGTAAATGTTTAAATTGGTTACAAAGTGTTTGCTTTCACCTTGTCCGCTAGTGCTACTGCTGGTAAATACTATTTCTTCATTGGCAGTGCCACGAACAATTTTTTTGTTTTTAAAAAACTGAATAGGCAAAAAAGGGATTTGTGCAACGTTTGTCACACTTTGAATGTCGAATATATTATTAAGTTTGCAATATTGTTGGTAAACTAAATTAGTGCTGAATTGAAATGCAAAAGCTTGCAATGTTAGTTCATCAAAATTTACTATATTTGATTTAAAAATGGATTTTATAAAATCGTTTGTATTGAACATGAATGGCAAGATTGCTTATGCAGGAATAGTGTTTATATTATTGCTGAACAGCTGCAAAGAAAAAGAAATATATTCTAACATTCCTTTATTAGAATATAAAAATGCATATTTTTTGCAAAGTGAAGGAAAAGATTCATTGATGAAATTGATTTTTTCGTTTAAAGATGGAGATGGCGATATCGGCTTTACCGATGCCGATACAGCAGCTCCATTTAATCCACTATTTGATTCAACTGGAAAGCTGCTAAACAAATATTATTTCAACTGTTATGTAGATTATAAAGAGAAAATAGATGGTGTTTTTTGGCCATATATTCCACCAGGAAAAACCGATACTTTTTCGTATAAATTTAGGGTTCAAAGTTTAACACCCGATGGAAGGCACAAAGCCATAAGAGGCGAGTTAGAAGTGGATATTAACATTAGTGATGGGCAACGAATTTCGGTTTTCAATACCGATACCATTGTTTATAATATTTATATTTACGATAGAATGCTTAATAAAAGCAATATAATAGAAACGCCCCCAATAATTTGGAGGCGTTAAGTAAAATAATAAATATTTTATTGACTAAAAGTCATCATCGTCATCATCTTCTTCGTCATCAAAATCTTCGAATGACGCAGGTTCTTTTACATTAATTTCAGTGATGTCGTCATCAAATTCTCCATCAATGTCTTCGTCTTCTGTAATGTCTAAGTCGTCATCATCATCAAAATCATCATCATCGTCCGATGTTTTTGAAGCACGTGGGGCTGTGTTTAAAGTGTTTGCTCTGCCTGCCGCTGGTTTTGCAATTGTTTGTGCAGCTACTGAATTTAGTTTCATATTGAGTGAAATTTATATATAAAAATTTGTTTTTTGTTGTGTAAAATAATTGTTGGGTTAGCAATTATTTGGTACAGCAAATAAATTACGAGTTTGTGTAAAATCAAACATAAAAATTATTTTTTTTGAAACTTTTTTTATTGCATTTATTCAAAAAAAAGCAGTTGACATTATTTAAGCTAATTCAAATAGTTTTTTTAGTAAAAACTGACCATAATCAAATAAATGGAATGTGCCTTAAAGTTTTTGAATATACAATTACTAATCAATGTTGATTAGTTAAGGAATTACCATTTTAAAACACTGTAACCATGGTAGATTAGATTGTGGAAACGTAAAAAAAAGTAGCTAAAAATGCCTAACTAAACAATATTCAATTACAATCAATGAAATTTGCATCAAACTTATTATTGTTTAAAGTTTTGAAGTACCAAGTCTTAAATAAATATGATTTTATGTACCTTTACAATAAAAGCAATCAACAATAAAAAAAAACATTTATTTTGCCAAAAATATAATAATTACACAAGTGAATATATCAGTATTAAAGGAAACCCGTGAAGGCGAAAACAGAGTAGCTTTAACTCCAGCAGTTTGTACTCAATTAATAAAACAAGGTTACGAATGTTTGGTTGAAGACAATGCCGGTTATAAATCTAACTTTAGCAATGATGCATATATAAATGTAGGTTGTAAAATTGTTGCAAAACAAGAAGCACTATCTCAGGCTAATATTTTAGCTAAAGTAAATGCACCAAATGATGAAGAAATTAATAGTATGCAAGCAGGTTCGGCTTGCATTTCGTTTTTATATGCAGCCAATAATCCTGAATTGATTCAGAAATTAGCAGCAAAAAATATCAGTGCTTTTAGCATGGATGCCATTCCTAGGATTTCGAGGGCGCAAAACATGGATGCTTTAAGTTCTCAAGCTAACTTAGCGGGTTACAAAGCTGTGGTTTTGGGTGCTTCGCAATTAGGAAAAATATTCCCTTTATTAATGACTTCGGCAGGAACAATAACTCCTTCTAGGGTATTAATATATGGTGCTGGTGTAGCAGGATTGCAAGCCATTGCAACAGCAAAAAGATTAGGTGCTATTGTAGAATGTACCGATGTGCGCCCAGAAACTAAAGAGCAAATTGAAAGTTTAGGCGGAAAATTCATTGAAGTAAAAGACGCAGAAGCTGCAAAAGTAGAAGGCGGATATGCCAAAGAAGTTTCAGCCGATTATTTACAAAAACAAAAAGAAGCAGTGAACAAAAGTTTGTTCATGGCCGATTTAGTTATTACAACTGCTTTGGTAATGGGCAAAAAAGCGCCTGTTTTAATTACCGAAGAACAAGTAAAACAAATGAAACTAGGTGCTGTAATAGTTGATATGGCAGTAGAGCAAGGTGGAAATTGCGAACTAAGTGAATTAAATAAAACAGTAGTAAAACATGGTGTTAATTTAGTTGGTCAAAGTAATTTACCAAGTACCTTGCCTCAAAATGCCAGCGAATTATACGCTAAAAATATACAAAATTTGCTAACTCATTTGGCTACCAAAGATGGTTTTAAATGGGAAATGGAAGAAGAAATTACCAAAGGAACTTTAATAACCAAAGATGGAGTAATATTGAAGTAAAAAAAGCCACAGATTTCACAGATTTTATTCATGAATTTAATTTGTTATCTGTTGCAAAAAAACACAAATCATATATCAAAAATCACAAATAATAAAATATGCTAGAATTTATCACACAACACATAGAAATGTGCTACCTCATTATCCTCATGATATTTGTAGGTATTGAATTAATTGGCCATGTGCCATCGGTTTTACATACTCCATTAATGAGTGGCGCTAACGC
>JBMOGB010000360.1:0-3933 GCA_049318585.1 Bacteroidia bacterium
TTTGGTTGTCAAAACCCATTTTTTTTTATTATTTTTCATTTTTGCAGAATGTATTTTTGCTAATACATTGTTTTACAAGATTATTATAAATCGATTTTTGCCAATTTCTGATATTATTCTCGATTGATATGGTCAAAAGATAACATTCTTTTATTGATTTTTCTCCAGTATCACGATCAAGATAAGTTCCCTTTATAGAAATTGAATCTCCAGGGTATACTAATGCCACCTGTTTAGCGTTGTAATAATCATGATAAACATACATCTGTCTTAAATCGTCAGGTGACGGATTATAACCGTTCAGGTTTTTCCATTTGGTATCTATCACAATGCAATTGTCAGTATCCCTATCAATAACAATATCAGGTCGTATTTTCGATCGATAGCCATTTTCTGGTTGCCAAAAGTATTTTGAAGTCTGTGACGTAATTGTAAAATTTTCATTGTGTTTACGTAAACTAACATATACAAATTGCTCCCACAACTTATTCATATCAAACATCAAAGCTAGCACATTATTCCTCCCCTTACTTACATCTGGATGATATTGTAATAAAAGAAGTTTTGCAATTTCTATTGCTTTGCGGTAACCTTCACTTTTACGATTAAATACCAGTTTCTCGAAAGTAGTTTCTGTTACTTTTACAGTTGGCATTTCCGGAAAAAACAAGAGTAATGCACCTATTCGACTATGCAATGTAGCATTGGTATTAATCTGTTTTATAAACAAGATAGCAGTGTAAAGTATAAAATGAAATTGGTGTTCAATATCGTAATTTGTATGACGCACATAAAACCGTTCTTGATGTGTTAGATTCTGCTGAATATGCTTTCCGAAAATCAAATTCCCCTTTAAAGCTGTAACATTTCCTTCTTTTTTACGATATTGCTTAATAAATCCGGTATGGAGTAGATATTCTACTTCGTTGATAAACATTTCGATATACAAATCGAGTACAGTATTTGGCTTTATCTTTAAATGTGTGCTACTCGTAACCCGAATATCGAAAGTCCCAACTGCACGCATCATGTCAATAAGCATATTACGCCATTTTTTGTCTTCAAAAACCGAATGTTTGACTTTATCTGCTTTTGGCAAAACTTCAATTAACAAATCGCCAACCTGAATTACACCAACATACTCATTGAACTGTACACCTTTATGAATTAACGAAAAGTAAGGCACACCCTTATCTCCATAGTATTTTTGAAGTGCAAAGAGCTTGGATTCATCAAATACAATTTCTTTTGTGAGAGTTTCGCCTAAAGTAGAACCCACACTAAAAACCTGACCAAGTTTAATTCGTTCATGCTCAAATACAGTAATATGGTGACGATAAGTATTCAAATCAGTTATTTAAAAGGGTTATAATTGCAGCTTGAATATCAAAACTCTCATCTTCCACGTTTACAATCTTATAAATCAATCTTTCAGAAAAATCTGATGCATCATATTCACTAAAATCTGCAAATAATTTCTTGTTGTCAGTATTCTTCTCAACCGTTACGAATCCTGCTCCTAACACCAAGCCAATTTTTCCATAATCCCCAAAGAAATACTCTTGTAGCAATGGTATTATTTTATTTTGAAAAGCTGATTTTAGTTCGTTAATATCGCTTACCGACATAAAATAACTATGCCCAATTTGATGATCTTTATCCAATAGTATTTCTATTCGTTTATTTATGGCTGTCAACAATTTAACTAAATCAATTTTTCCAATCATTCCATCATCAGCTTTACCATGTGTTTTTATCAACTCTGGTTTTGGTAGCATTTCAATAAAACTAAATCTTCGGCGCAAAGCGGCATCCAACGCTTCTACACTGCGGTCAGCGGTATTCATAGTACCGATAATATATAAGTTCGGTGGAACTCCAAACTTTTCTTTGCTATAAGGCAACATAACTTCAAGAGTTTCTGAATTACCTAATCGTTTATCTTCCTCAATCAATGTAATTAGCTCACCAAAAATTTGTGAAACATTTCCACGATTAATTTCGTCAATAATTAATACGTATTTTTTGTCAACAAGTAATTCTTCCTTTGTATAATTATATTTAGCAACCAAAAATGCTCCCACTGCTTTTACATACGATGGCCAATCCAGTGTCTCACCAGTTTTTAAATAATGCTCAATAATATCCTTTTTGATAACTCCTTCATATCTTTTATCTGTATTGGCATGAAATCTCAAATTTCCTTTTGAATTTTCATATATTGTAAACTCTTTTGAATGCACTATAGATTCCAAAATTAATTTGCCATCACTTTTTTTAATTTCTTCAAGTAATTTTTTAAATACTTGTTCAAAATTATCGCTCGAAATTACCTTTGCACTAGCCTGCTCACATAACAATTTAAAAACTCCCGATTTAATTTCATAAATTACCTCATTGTCAACTGTTAAAGGTTTTATTCCTTCAATAAAATCCTCGTAACTCATACTTTGATGAAAAGTAGTAAATACAATTTGACCATCATTCAACAATCTTTCAAACTCTTTTTTAATCAGTTTTCTATCTTGTTTCAAATCAAAATCGGGATTAATAATCTCAATTGCTTTATTTATAGTATTATATGTTTTTCCTGTTCCCGGAGGACCATAAAGAATTTGATTTAATTGTTCAATTTTCAATTTTGGACTTACCATTTGTGTATTATTTAAACTTATTATATTTCTAATTTGGTCTCCTAATGTAATTTCTAAAAAAACGAGTTGATTTATAAGTTTATTAATAAGATCTGGTTCTTCAAGTGGTATTCCATTACCATACCGTATACTTTTTGATCCTTGCCAAGTGAATGGAATGAGTTCATCGGTTAAATTATCTACAATCTGTTTGAATTGCTCTTTTTGATATTTTTCTTTACCTTCAAAGTGAATATCAACAGTATATTTTCCTTTAACTTTATCTAATGAAATTTCATAATGAGCAATCAAGTCTCCAATTATACCTTTTTTATCCTTTATCCAAACATATTTATTCGTAGGATTTCCAAATACAAAAAGATTCTCAGAATCATCCTCTTCACAAACTCTTTTCACCTCTGCTATTACTGCTTTAAAATTAGCTGCATTTATTGAATTCTTTTTTTCAAGTTGTGTATATAAAATATCCTGAGCAAGAATCATGTCATTTAAATCAGCAAAACATTTATCGTTATCAAGAAATGAGCTGATCAAACTTTGAAGTTCCTTATCTTCAACTAAATAATGTTTAATTAACTCATCAATTAATCCTAGGTAATGAACATACTTTTCCCCTTTTTTCTTTGGTTGAACACCAATAAGTTTGCAATACTTCTGATAAAATGAATTTTTAAAAAATGTGTAATTAAATGGATCATGGAAAGTCAATAACAGTGAAATAGTACGCTCATCATGATTATGATATAGATTTTCATCGGTTTCAATTTCTCTAAATAGACTTTCAATATCAATATCAAATTTACTTATTCGATCTTGCAAATTTTCCGATTCATCAAACAAATTGCGAATACATTGTCTGTATTCTTCAGGTTTTTTTGTTGAAATATTTTTTATTACCGTTTTTGCATTATAATAAATCAGATTATCAAAGTTAATACCTTGAATATCTTCTGCAAAGTTTTCCGCATCTAAGCTAGGCCTACCAAAGTATTTGAGCAAAAGTTCCCATTTATAAAGTTCATCTTTCAGCCCGTTTGTTTTGATTAGTTCTTTATAATCAGCAATTAGTTGTTTTATCGGATCTATATTTACTTGTTCCATAGCTATTTGATACTATTCGTTTATATGATTTTTTAACTTTTTCTACTCCATATTCCTCATTCTACCATAAAAATTTTTGCCCAAATTTTTACCCATTTTCCTTTTCGGTTGGTGGATTCTATACGGCAAAAAAAAGCTTTTCCTGCATCCATAAGTCTTGATATTACTTCGTTATGCT
>JBMOGB010000361.1:0-3919 GCA_049318585.1 Bacteroidia bacterium
TGTATATTTTTCTTCTTTAATTTCTATATGTGTATCGTGTGACATAATTTTTTTTCAAATAATTAATTCAACTTATTTTTTAACTGTAGTATCAGCAACCGCTACAACAGCAGTTGAAGTTTTAAAAGTATTGATATAATGGATTACTTGCCAAATTTGACTTGGACTTAACACAGTACCATAGGCACCCATTAAATTTCTACCATATTTAATTGAGTAAAAAGCTTTACCGTCATTTATTGTTGGTAATCTATCAGCGTATGCAGGTACTTTTGGATATTTACCATCAGCTACAATTGTTCCATTTCCTTGTCCATCTTCGCCATGGCAAGGCGTACAATTAATGTTAAATAATCTTTTACCTTCTGATAAATTAAATTTAGTAGCTGGAGCCGTATTTATTAATGATGAAGCGGCTTCATATCCTGCTGCAGTTTTAGGTAAATTATAGGTTGCATAATCTAATTGACCACGAGCAATGGTGTTTTCTGCAGGTAAACGCATATTCATACCATTTGCATTAATGGTGTTAGGTTTATCTGCTTCCTGTGTTAAAGGTTCGTATGCAAATGAATGATACATATTTGGTGCATATTCCATTCCAGGATTATCGCCTCCAGCTGAACAAGATGCAAATATTGCTATGCTTGAACTTACTAAAATTGCTATGCTTATTTTATTTAGTTTCATAGTATTAATCTTCAAACTCCTTTTCTCTTATTTCTATTGCACCTTTACTTTTCAATAATTCGCTTAACTCAGCAATATTTGTTTTATTTGGAATAACATCAACTGCAACAACAAATAAATCGTCTGTTACTCTAATGTCAATAATATCTGCATTTTTACCCCAAACCATTCTGTTTACGTAAAAAAAACATGCTACCATTCCAAAAGCTGTACATAATATAGAAAGCTCAAACGTGATTGGAATATAAGTTGGAATATGTAAAAATGGTTTTCCTCCTATATTTATTTGCCAATCAAAAAATGATACGTACGATTGTAATGTTAAAGCCAAGGTAATACCAGTCATTGCAAATATAAATGCAGCAACAGTTAATCTTGATCTTTTAATTCCCATTACTCTATCGATACCATGAATAGCAAATGGTGAATATACATCTCTTACTCTATATCCATCATGAACTAATTTTTTAGTAGCATCATAAATATGGTCAGGATCTTCATAAATTCCTAAAATTACTTTGTTAGTGTCCATGAACTGAATCTCCTTTCGTTTCGTGAGCGTTATTTGGCATTTTGTGATTGTTGTTTAATAATTCCGTATAGTGTTTTTCTAATTCCAAAGCATGTTTTGTTTTTACGATACTTTTCAATTCTGCCATGTTTATAGCTGGTAAAAATTTCATGAACAAGAAAAAGAAAAAGAAGAATAAACCAAATGAACCTAATAATATTCCAAACTCTACAATAGTAGGCGTGTACATTGTCCAACTTGATGGTAAAAAATCTCTATGTAATGAAGTTACGATAATTACAAAACGCTCGAACCACATTCCAATATTTACAATGATTGACATGATAAAAATAAACCAAGGTGTTGTTCTTGCCCATCTTGACCAAAAAACCTGAGGAGCTAATAAGTTACAACCCATCATTATCCAATAACTCCACCAATATGGTCCAGTTGCACGGTTAATAAATGCGTATTGTTCATATTCAACTCCTGAATAAGCTGCTACAAAGAATTCAGTAATGTATGCTAAACCTACTAAAGTTCCTGTTAACATTACTACTCTACACATGGCATCTAAATGCTCAGTAGTAATATAATCTTTGTAATTTAAAACTTCGCGAGCTACAATCAATAATGTTAATACCATTCCAAATCCTGAGAAAATTGCACCTGCAACAAAATAAGGAGGAAAAATAGTTGTATGCCAACCTGGTACCAATGAAGTAGCAAAATCCATAGATACAATTGAGTGTACTGATAATACTAGTGGTGTAGAAATAGCAGCTAAAATTAAACTGATTACTTCATAACGGTGCCAAACTCTAGTAGAACCATTCCATCCCATAGCAAAAAATCCATACCAAAATTTGCGTGCTTTGGTAACAGCTCTATCACGTACAGAAGCAATATCTGGTATTAAACCTACATACCAAAATACCAATGATACTGAAAAATAAGTTGAAATTGCAAAAACGTCCCAAACCAATGGTGAGTTAAAGTTAACCCATAAACTACCAAAAGCATTTGGTAATGGAATAGGCCAATATGCTACCCACGGACGACCCATGTGAGAAACAATAAATGATGCAGCACAAATTACAGCAAAAATTGTCATTGCTTCTGCAGAACGGTTAATTGACATACGCCATTTTTGACGGAACAATAATAATACTGCTGAAATTAAAGTTCCTGCGTGACCAATACCTACCCAGAATACAAAGTTTGTAATATCAAAAGCCCAACCTACAGTTTTGTTTAAACCCCAGGCTCCTATACCTACTACTACGGTATAAGTGGTTGCAAATAGCCAAATTGCTAATACTATTGATGATAAACCAAACCCAATCCACCATGCTTTTGATGGCTTATTTTCTATTGGGCGAGTGATTTCTTTTGTAATATCACTGTAGGTTTTACCACCCGTTATGAGCATATCTCTTATTGGTGATTCGTATGACATGTAATTATATTATTTTAAATTTTTAAATTGATTGAATATTTAATGTTTGTTTCTTATGAATGAGCGTGTTCTTCTTTAGTATGAGTATCATGCTTTTCTTCATGTTTTGCAGGTGCTTTTTGTTCACCAGCAATCGACTCATCTACATTTCTTATTTTAGTCATGTAGCCTACTGAAGGTTGAACGTTATACTCTTCTAATAAAACATATTTACGTTCATTTTTAAATAGTTTAGAAATTTCACTGTTTGCATCGTTCATGTCGCCAAATATTAAAGCATCGGCTGGACAAGATTGTTGACAAGCAGTTTTTACATCACCATCTACCATTTTACGGTTTTCAATTTTAGCTTTTAACTTGCTTGCTTGAATACGTTGAACACAGAATGAACATTTTTCCATTACCCCTCGTGAGCGAACTGTAACATCAGGATTGATAACCATTCTTCCCAAGTCATTGTTAAAATGGAAATCATAATCATCATTTTCTCTGTATTTGAACCAATTGAATCTTCTAACTTTGTAAGGACAGTTGTTAGCACAATATCTTGTACCTACACAACGGTTATAAGCCATTTGATTCAATCCTTCAGAACTATGAACAGTTGCTAAAACAGGACAAACTGTTTCGCAAGGCGCATGACCACAATGTTGACACATCATAGGTTGGTGCATTACAGTAACATGTTCAAAATCTATGTTATTTTCTTTGTTATCGTACTCTTTTTCTTTTGTTGAAGGTTTTCCAGTTGCAACGTTTTTAAAACTGTAGTATCTATCAATTCTAATCCAATGCATTTCTCTGCTGTTTAAAATTTCTTTTCTACCTACAACAGGAACATTATTTTCAGCTGAACAACTAACAACACAAGAACCACAACCAGTACAAGCATTCATATCGATTGCCATTCCCCATTTGTGTCCTTTGCTATCATGCTCTTCCCATAATGAAATGATATGAGCATGTTCGTTATTACCAGCACTTGGATTTTTTATGTATTCATTTAAAGAAGCTTCACGTATTAAGCTACGGCCTTCAATTGTATGGTGTGTTTGAGTTAATGGTAATTCATAACCATCATCGGTTTTAGTTAATGTAATACCGTTAGATGAATTATAACTAAAAGTATTGTTTTCAAAACTAACTAAACCAAAAGCATTTTTTCCTAAACCTTTTCCAAAGTTTGAAGCTACTTTTCCTTTTAATTTACCATAACCCATTGCCAAACCAATAGTTGAATTAGCTTGTCCTGGTTGAAT
>JBMOGB010000362.1:0-3902 GCA_049318585.1 Bacteroidia bacterium
TACCATTATCAAGCCAAAGGCTACACGGTGCAGGCGGGGTTTAGTTCAACAGCACCTACCCAAAAGGCGGGGTTTCGTGTTCCAAAGACAGTTTTTGTGGTCAATCAAACATTAGTTTTTCAAATCAAGTTTTGTGGTAAAAGTCCCGCCCTTCGGGTAGCTGCAAAACGTTATGCCTCATTGTAGGACGACACTGCAAGCATCAACATTTGTGCTGACTTCGGACAACAAAAGCCAGCCCTTCGCAAAAATAAAAGAGGTGTTTTACCATCACACAATCCGACCCAAAAACACCACATTTAATTTTGCCCAACCGCACCCAAAGCCCACCCACCACCCTAACGCTGACAGGAACTATTTTGGTAAAAATTCGGTCTAAAAATTTGACAACAGGAACAAAATGACTAGATTTGCCAATATTTGGCAACTCAATTATTATGCAAACAATAGGAACAACATTCAAAAATATACGTGAAGAACGCAAACTTCTTTTAGAGGACTTAACAAAAAAAACAGGTATTAGCAAGGCGGTTCTAAGTAGAATTGAAAATGGTAAACGGTTGCCAACGAGAGAGCAAGTAAACCAACTTTGCAAATACTACAAGGCTGAAAAAAATGAAATTATTGTTCAATGGCTTAGTGACAAACTTGTTTACGAAGTACAAGACGAAGATTTTGCATTGCAAGCAATGCAAGTAGCAGAAGAGAAAATAAAATATGGAACTGACGGACATAATCCTACAAATGATTTTGTTTTATCATTAAACGGACAAAAGGAAAAAAGAAAAATTAACGACTTTATAAACAAAGTCGTTCAAGGAGATTGTTTGGATGTAATGCAGACAATCCCTGACAATTCTGTGGATATGATACTTTGTGATTTACCTTACGGCACAACCCAAAACAAATGGGACTCTGTCATTGACTTGCAAAAACTTTGGGCGGAATATGAAAGAATAATCAAAGATGATGGGGCTATTGTTTTGACTTCTCAAGGCATTTTTACAGCTAAGTTGATTTTGAGTAATGAAAAATTATTTAAGTATAAAATCACTTGGATAAAATCAAAATCAACAAACTTTCTAAACGCAAAAAAACAACCTCTACGTAAACACGAGGACATTTGCGTTTTCTACAAAAAACAGCCAACATATAATCCTCAAATGACCGATGGCGAAGCATACGATAAAGGTGTTAGGAAAGACCAGTTTACTGGAAGCTATGGCGATTTTAAACCAAAACATGTAAAGAGTAGTGGAGAAAGATACCCAAATGACATTGTATTTTACGAAGAACAGACTATTGATGATTTTGTATATGTAAAAACAGCAGAATCAGAAGGAACAGTTTTTCATCCAACACAAAAACCTATTGAATTAGGTAGATATTTGATTAAAACATACACTAAGCCTGGCGATATTATTCTTGACAATGCTTGCGGTAGTGGCAGTTTCTTACTTTCTGCAATACTTGAAAACAGGCAATTTATTGGAATTGAAAAAAATGAAGACGTATTGCTTCACAAAGTAAAACCTGTAGATTATATCAAAATTTGCACGGATAGAATTCACGAAACTTTAAAAAGAAAAGAAGTTGAAGAATCTACTTTAAGACTTTTCAGAGAACCAATTGCAAAATATCACACACTGAATTATGAAGTTAAATGAAAGAGCTTGGGCAGGGCAAATAATTAGTTGGATTAAACAATCCATCAATGACAATACTACAATATTTCAAGACGCCACCAACGATGAAGGCTTGAAAGTTGCCTCAGGGAGAACAAAATTCCCTGATGTTCTTTTATTTACTGATAAAATTTCAGGTGTTGTTTTCAATGGTTGGGAATTGAAATTTCCTGATACACCTGCTGACGATTCTGAAATGTTGGAAAACGCTTTAGAAAAAGCCGAGCGTTTAAAATCAAATTCTTTCGTTACTTGGAATGGTACTGAGGCAATCATTTGGAAAATCAATGATGATAATTATTCGCTTTTAGGTTTGGACAAACTGAAAGTTTATCCAAAAGAAAAAGACATTACCAAAAGAAATGATTTAGCCGATAGAAACAACTACAACAAACACGAAGCTAAACTTCAAAAAAGGCTAAATGAAATTTTACACGATTTAGGACAATTATACCAGAATGGAGAACTTAAAAATGCGATAAACATTTCATCAAATATTGTTGAAGCGGTAACACAAACTGCATTGCATTTTGTTCCACAACTAAAAAATGAAATCAACGAACTTAAAGGAGATGATAAAGATTTCAGAACCGAATTCAATCAATGGAAAATAATTGAAAGTGCTACACTTAAAATCCTTTCAACTTCATCAAGACGAGTTGAAAAAGTTGAACCTGAAGAAGTTTTAGCAAAGTTTACTTACTATAAATTAATTGGTAAAGTTTTGTTCTATTTGACTCTTTCCGAAAACTTGTCAGGTAAAGTTTCTAAATTAGAATTGAAAAACAGCAAACAAGTTCAAAAACAACTAAATGAATTTTTCAATCAAGCAAAGAAAATAGATTATCAGGCTGTTTTTGAAAGCGATTTTACAGACAAAATTCCATTCAATGAAACAATAGATGAGTTACTATTTAGACTTGTTGGCGTTTTTAACGAATTTGATTTTAAAGTTTTACCAACCGAAGTAATCGGCTACATCTTGGAAAACTTAGTTCCGCAAGAAGAAAAACAAAAATTCGGGCAATACTTTACTTCGGAAACTTTGGCAAATCTTGTTACATTTTCAGCAATTAAAAGTAGAAATGATGTTGTGATTGACCCGACATCAGGTACAGGAACATTCTTAAATTCATTTTACAACACATTGCAGTTTTTTGGAAACAAAAGCCACCAACAAATTTTAAATCAAATTTGGGGTAACGATATATCTCACTTTCCTGCAACACTTTCAGTTATTAGTTTATACAAACAGAAAGTTGATGATACAGCAAACTTTCCGAGAATAATCCGAAAAGATTTTTTCACGATTACGCCTAGTCAGACAATAGCAATTCCCGACAACAAAGACATTGATAAAATCAATCAAATTCCGATTCCGAAATTTGACGCTGTTATTTCAAATTTTCCTTTTATTCAACAAGAAGATATTCCGAATGAAATTTTGAATACTCAGTTTGAAAGCGAGTTTGCGAAAACGCAAACCGCATTTTTAAATGGTAACAAATTTGACATAAACGGGAAAAGCGATTATTACATTTATTGCTTTTATAACTCATTGAAGTTTCTCAAAGAGAATGGTACTTTATCAGCAATTACATCAAACGCTTGGTTAGGCAAGAATTATGGGTTGCAGTTCAAGAAATTCCTATTGGATAATTTTCACATCAAATACATTGTAAAAAGCAATGCAGAGCATTGGTTCAAAGATTCTAAAGTAAGTACCATTTTCATAACACTTGAAAGAGGAACAATCAAAGAACCAACTAAATTTATTACGGTAAACGAGAAGTTGGAAAATCTTTTTAAAGAGAATTCATTACAAAAGTTTGAAGATTTTTATACCGAAGTTGATAACTGCAACAATTCCAAAAATGCGAATTGGAAAGGAGATGAACAATTCAAAAACGTATTTTATAAAACTGACAAAACTATTACAGTTAGTATTGTTGAGCAATCACATTTGATAAATTCACTTTCTTCACAAGAAAATTGGGCAACATATTTTGTTAGCCAGAATCCATTAGGTGTTTTTGAGAAAAAACTCATAAATCCTTTTCCAAGTATTTATGATACGGGCAGAGGAACTCGAACAGGTTGGGATGAAATGCACATTATTTCCAATGAGGAAAACAAGTCATTGAAAATTGAAAAAGAATTTTTGTTGCCAATTCTAAAAACAAGTCAGGAACTGAAAACGATTGCTTACAGCAACAA
>JBMOGB010000363.1:0-3876 GCA_049318585.1 Bacteroidia bacterium
ACAGGCAGATATAGACAGGCATTACGTTAAAATCTAATTTAGTAAAGTAGAATTATTATGTCCGAATTTTCTATAATATTCGGCATACTCATCAAAATTAGTAAAATTACATTTAGCAGCCCATTTTTCCTGATTTCTTTTGGGGTTTAAATGCACTAAAACTAACTTTGAATCAAAACCACCAGCAAAAAAATGCGGATTAGTAACATCAAAATACTCTTCTCCTATTTCTTTATTTAATTTTAATGCCTCACTACATTTGCCATTAGATTTCCAGTCTTCAAAGGCTTCTTGTATTGCTAATTCAAATTTGCTTGTCATTTTGAATTTACAATAATGCAGGAAAAAATCCTACTGAAATATGACCATTGACTGTGAAAATAATACTACTACTACTTGTTGAGTTTCCTTTGTAATAATGCTTTCCATCGAAAGTATATAGTATTTGGCTGCTACTAGTTGAATTTCCTTTGTAAAAACACTTCCCATCAAAAGTATAAAGTATACTACTACTACTGCTTGAATTGCCTTTGTAAAAATACTTGCCGTCAAATGTAAAAAGGATATTACTGCTACTGCTTGAATTTCCTTTGTAAATATGCTTTCCATCAAAAGTAAAAAGGATATTACTACTACTTGTTGAATTACCGTTAAATAGATATTTCCCGTCTGTTGTGTAAAGAATTGCGCTACTACTAGTTGAGTTTCCTTTGTGAATTGTTGATGCCATAATTGATATAATTACGTTATTTTGCCTACTCTATTAAGTTTTCGGCATCCCTTTATGAATATGGAAATTTCTTTCCTTTCTTATTAAAAAATAATTACAAATCTTCAAACATGAATGAACTATAATTTTTAGAAATCATTCTATTGATTTACAAGCCAATTTAATTATACAATTACTAATCCAACTTTTTTAAATTTCACATAATGTCAAAATTTGAAACCCCTATTCAAACAGTAGATATTTATTTTATTTCCTCTATCATGTATGTTGTTGAAAGTATTTCACCTAAAACATCATCGTAATTATTTTGATCAAGAATACCATAGAATTTTGGAAAAACTATTCGATGTCCACCATTGTTAGAATTTTCAACATTTTCAACAGAGAAATTGTTTTTTTTTAATTTATCAATAAAATTTGGATATTTTACCTTTCGTTTATAAATGCATTTTTCTTTTTCAAATGAAGACAGGATATATGTGCCTGAAATACTGTCTTTTTCTAAATAACTCTTATAATTAAGAGTCCCATTATTGTCAAATACCTCTCCTTTGAAATCAATTATTTCACCTGTTTGTGTTTTTATAAAATACTTTTCTAATATTCCGTCATCTTCAATTTTTCTGTTTGCAATTATTTGAATAATATCATTTGGTAAGTTTTGAATCTTAAAATTAACCTGTTCTCTACCGTTATCATTATATGTTATGAATGCGTTATTTTGATATAGCAATGCTATTTTACCATTTTTATGAAATTGTTTAGCGAGGATAAGTATGCCCTTTTTACATAATGCGTATTCGCTTAAATAAGTTTTGCTGTAATCGGGCACATATTCGTAGATTGCACATTCACCATCTAAATTCTTGTCATTATCGTAGTTATACATTAATAATAAATTACCGAACTTATCGTATCGTTTTAATTTTAAAATACTCCAATCAGTTATTAAACCTTCTTCATAAAGTTTCCCGCTTTCATAGTAATACTTTACATATTTTGTTCCATCTGGATATTCGGTCATTACATGCTCTAGTTTAGTTTTAGCTCGGTCATAGTATTCATAAGTCGTAACTCCCTTCATTTTTGGGCTATTAGTCTTTTTTTGAAAATATGCATTTAAGCAATAAGTACTAAATAAAATTATTAAAACAATCTTTTTCATAACAACAATATTTTTAATTAGCTTACTCATAGGCTTTTCAGCATCCGCCATTAAATATAAAACAAAGTTAAATTTCCCAAACACCTTTTACTACAAAAAAAATGTATTATTCAATTTATTTTTCTTTCAATTTTTTCATTGCAAATATATGTTTAATGTTTTAAAAAGTGTTTGCTCAAACGTGTCCATTTAAATGGCAAAATTGAGTTTTTTGTATTTTTAAAAATTGACATAATATTTATAATAAATAGATATTCAGACATATAACTGGATTTGATTTAAAAATAAAATAACAATATATGTCCAAACGTATCCAAATAGAATATCAGAATGCGTTTTGTGAGCTGGATAGATAAGAGAAAGGATGATTTATTAGCAAGCTTTTACAAATTATTGCAATTGTTGCTTCCGTTTTTCCGATTGAATTAGGCGGCGAATTATATCAATATGGGTGTTGGTAAGTTTCTGAGAATTGGGGAAAGAGTATAAATGATTGTATGAATTGAGCTTTTGATCGGCAAGGTCGGGGCTGCCATCGCAGCAAAGTAGGTATGCTTCGTAAATTTTAAGTAAATTCATATTTCGTTTTGCATATACATTGCTGTAATGCTTGTCGGTGGATTGATTGAAGTATGTGAGGTAGCGTTTTATAAGCGTGTGGTCGCGCAACGGAAAAACCAACTTGCTGAAATTAAATGCACAATAGGTATTGCAGTTCTCAAATTCGGGGTGGATCGTGTTGGGAATTTCGCTAAGGAGTTCTTCTACTTTTGCTTTGTCTGTGGCATAGTAATGTACTATAAGTAAGGCAATTCGTCTAATTTTGGGAATAAAATAGACCGGCTCTGTTTCCTTAAAATTTATCAAAAACGGCAAGTGTTCTGATTCATAATCGCCATTATTAAAATCGCGCTGACACATAAGGCTATGATAAAAAAGAGTAGCTTCGAGTGTTGTTTTGTGTTTGTGATAAACTTCGAGCATGTCACCAAAATAGCCATTGAGTTCTTCTTCGTCCACAAAACGTTCGATGTAATTTATCTGTGCATATTTACTTTTTGCATAATAAGGTATTAGCTTCTGAATAAGCTGTTTGTCGTTTCTGAAAATCATGCCAATTTCCTCGGTAAAGTAAAGATGTCTTCGCATTTTTCGCTCCGAAAACGGAGCATCGAAAACCACAGGCAGTTCAAAAATCGTACTCAAAACCGGAATATCAGCTTTACGAACAGCTGCTTTTATCAATGCCAGCGTAATATCATATTTAAAATCGGTATATACAAAGTCGTTAAAAATACGCATAAACTCTTCGGTATTTTCGTAGCCATTGTAGCGAAGGCTCGACAGTATTTCGTAATGTTCTTCTTCGTGATTGATATAGGCACAATCTAAAAAAGCTTGCCAGTTGCCATAATCTAATGCTTTACAAATTGTATCCATTGTATAAAGTGTAGGCATGCTTTTGCTATTATATTGAAAAATCCGTCGCAATGTGCTTACACTAATATAATTACCTGTTTTGTCGTAGATAAGTGATGAAAAAGAGCCAAAATTTTTGTTTATTTTCAACGAAAAAGGAAGTGAACTTTCTACAGTTTTTTGGAAAAGCAACAGTAATTCCTTGTTTTCAATGTTTAGTCCTTTTGGCATATAATTCGATTTATTTAATGATAAATTTAAGTCAGAATTTGCTTTTTATTGTTGGCTGAGATGATTCCATTGGTCAGATAAAGAAACTTCACGATACAAAAAAAGCGTGAACTTTGTCTTATCCGCCTTCGGGGCCCTCAGAAAGCCCACACAGAATTGATAAGTCAAAAGCCCACGCCGTTTGGCGTGAGCATTTGCTTACTGAATCTAATTCTGTGGCTCGCTTAAAAGAAATTTCTGAGGTTTCGAAGGCGCGAACAATAGCAGAATGCTATTTAATTAATATGTTGAAAATTATTGTTTTATCTGTTTATTATTGTTGTTTTATAGT
>JBMOGB010000364.1:0-3856 GCA_049318585.1 Bacteroidia bacterium
TAATTTTGCTAAAATCAAACGCCTGGAATCTCCTGCGCGTTCCAAGCCGTCACGAATAAAGCATTTTCTTCTGATTGTATATTTTCTGTCGTGACTTCGGGAACGCTTGCCAGTGCCACCACTGATTCCATTCGTTTGATTTTTTAACGCAAAATTTCCGAATGCGCGTCCGTTTGCCTTAGGGCAATCTGTTAAAAGTATCAACGCTATTTTAAACTTTTTTGATGAAAAAGAAACACTTTCTTATCAGAATAAGAATGTTTAACTTATTAATATTCAAAATTATGCATTGATACAATACAAGTTTAAGTTGATATTTTTTTTATTTTACTTTTCCTGATGAAAAGTAACAAAAATCAGCGCTTACGGTAATTTTGCTAAAATCAAAAGCCTGGAATCTCCTGCGCGTTCCAAGCCGTCACGAAAAAAGCATTTTCTTATTATTGTATATTATCCGTCGTGACTTCGGGAACGCTTGCCAGTGCCACCACTGATTCCATTCGTTTGATTTTTTAACGCAAAATTCCCGAATGCGCGTCTGTTTGCCTTTCGGCAATCAGTTAAAAGGACCGCTATTTTAAAATTCTTGTTTTGTGGCGTAAATTCTACCGATACGGAATGTAATTCGCAAATATTCCTATCGGTATTACAGTTTCTAAAAAGCTTTGCTTTGCAAATCATTTAAGAAAAGTAAATTTGAGGTTGATACTGCTCTGTTTATAGGATAATTGCTTATTATTGTATAAGAAAATTTAGTATTCATTTGATTTCTCTTGCAAAATTCCCAAATGCGCGTTTAAAATAAATTTCATACAGGAATTATTTTGCTTTTTAGGTTTATTTTAACATTGGTTTAAAAATTATTGTATCTTTATGGTCTTTAAGCAAAGAATTAAATGGGTTCTATTTTGCGTCTGAGGAAAATCAAAAAAATAAATTTTCAGAACCCTCCATTTGAAAATTTGCTGTAAATAATTATTAGGTTTATGTGTATATTGACCCAAAAAACTACAAGGAGTTCTACAATGGGAAAGGCAAAGGTAGCAGAAAAGAAGCTCATTTAAAATAAGAGGAAAATAAAGAGTAAACAAGGATAATAAAAAAAATACAAGCTGAAGGTATTAAACCCAATTCTTAAAGTTATTGAGACAGCGTTTAATTAAAGGGGTGATGATATTTTATAAGCTATATTTAAGTATTAAATTATATTGTGGATATGGAATCAAACGAAAAATACTTTGAGCAATTTTTTCTTAAAAAAATGGAATTAGAGCAAAAAGGAGAACTTTGGCGGCTTCGTGTTACAGCGGAAGAATTTCTTTCAGAGCTACAACGGTTGAGAATGTATGAAGTTGAAGCAAATAAAAACAGTACCCTTAACGAATATCATATTCAAAGGAATATTGAAGGAACTATTTCTGTAATGTTAATGGATGCTTGTACATATGAAGAAATGAAAGAACAAGCAAAAAGACTCAACGAAGCAGGGGAGAAGGAATTTGCAGATGAGAAACCAATGATTAGAGAACGTTTAAAATATATTACAACACCTTTAAAGTTTCGTGATTCAAAAAATATTTATTGTTGGATTTTCAGAAATCAAATATCAATTGAGATGCTTACTGAAAATGTAAGGGACGAATTTATAAAAACTAAGCATTATGCTTCACTTAAAAATGAGAATAAGGTATGAAAAATGAATGGAAATACTTAACGAATGTTTAATTGCTGCAAAAAACAGCTTCCATTATACAATACCGCACTATTAGGCATTGCATATACAGAACATTCAGATTGAAGAAGGTTTATAAATTGGTGACCCATTAATAATTAAGAAAATTGCATAAGAGTGGAGACTTAAAGATAAATATGCTAGTATATTCAGGAATCAAGCTGCAGACATTGGTGAAACAGCAAATTGGCTATTCGTTCAGTATTGATTAAATAATTTAAAGTATTTTATATGAAAACACGATTAATTTGGGAAAAGTGCTGGACAAACAATGATAAAGATTCATTCTGGATTGAATGCACCGATAAAGAAGTTATTGAAAAAATATTGCCTTATAAATCCGATGATGATTTCCTTAAAGAAATTAAACATAATGAAGGACATTCCCTAATCAATCAAAATGCTAATGAAAATATTTATCGTAATTTCTTTTTAGTGTCAACAGATTTGACCGAAATAAAAAGCTTTATTTGGCAAATGCCTTACTCAGGACAATGGAATTCAAGTAATCCTTTTAAAAAAATTGAAATGGTTGATTTTAATAATTTGAATGAATTAAAAGTGATTTTTAATAATATTAAAAAGAAGGTTCATCATAATTAAAGTACACAAGATTGTCTAAATATAATTTCACTTCAAATTAAATAAAATAAAAATATGATGAAGGAATCTGACAGTGAATCGGTATTAAAAACAGAGAAGGTTTTTGAAATTTTAAGTGAAGGTGGAGGGTTATGTATTAGCCGACTAAAAAATAAATTGGTCGAAAAATTCATTTATCACCATAATGAATTTGACCCTACAGAGGAAAACCCAGACATTAACAATAAAGATGTATATGACAACTTTGAACAAGCTTTTTCAATCATAAACAATAAATACCCATGGTATTTGCTTTATCTTTCCGTAGTTGATGATAATTACAGAAATTATATTATTGAAAAACTGATAAAAAAATTAAATAAAGAAATTGTTACGCCAGATAATATAGAAAATAACAAAGAATTCTTGGAAAATGTCCTTAAAATAAAGCTAAATTATAGCATTCATAAGCTCAAAAATAAATTGACTTGGAGTTATGAGAAAATAGAGCAAGCATAAAAAAAATAAAAAAGTTTAAATAATCGAGCGTAATGTATTGAAAGCTATATGCAATTTTTTATTTCTTTAATGTACTCTTGTATAAGCATTTTTATTTCTGAATAGTTTTTTGATTTCTCGTTGGTAAGACCGTTTAAATAAAGTTTTCTGTTTACTTCCAGCATCATTGAATTTACATTTTTGTTTTTTTGATAGTATTCTAATGGGACAATTGTACCATTGTAAGGACGATTAATACCAAGGGTATAACCTTTTTTATTAAAAAAGTCAACCGATAAGTCAATAAGTTTTTGAGGAGAATGAAATGGATCTGTTCCTAAATTAAAATCAGGCCTATATGCATCTTTATTTAAACTGCTATTTAAAGGGATGTGAGGAAATGAATGGCAATCAATAATGACTGCCTTTTTATGTTTATCTAATTGATTTTTTACTGCCATACCCAAATATCTATGATGGAGCCAATAATAATCATTTAAAATTCTTTTTCTTAAATCCGTTGTAAGGTTTCTAATAATCTTACCATCATCAGATTTTACATATAATACCCCCATCCCGAATTGAGACATAGGTTCGTGTTCATCATCAATGAATCGTTCTACATCACAGAATATTCTTGAAAAATCCGCTTTAATTATTAAATCTTTATCTGAATGAAATAAATCATCGGTATACCAATCCGTGAGTTTCAGTATTTCATCCGCTAAAATTTTATCATTTGTAATATAGCCATGTTTAAAAGGTATATTAACAGATGAGTGAGGTATATGCAATATTATTTGTTTCATTTGTTTTTACTTTTTGAACTGATGCGATACAAGTTTAAGATTATAATTTATTTTTTTTTTATTTTACTTTTCCTGATGAAAGTAACATTTTCCTGAAAGGCGATCAATGCTTAACTTATTTGTTTTCAAACTTTTGTCTTGATGCGAAAAAAGTTTAAGATGAAAATTTATTTTTTTTTATTTTACTTTTCCTGATGAAAAGTAACAAAAATCAGCGCTTACGGTAATTTTGCTA
>JBMOGB010000365.1:0-3855 GCA_049318585.1 Bacteroidia bacterium
GTTTGTAATAAGTAAAGGTGTGTTAGGTAACCTCGGTATATTTAATGTCCAATACATTAAGTCGTAACCTGTTAAGTTAACAGTATGATCAAGACCAATGCAATGACCCAACTCATGTAATATAGCACCATAGAAATCTACATGAGAAGCACTTGGAGGTACTTGCGTATTGCTATAACTATATAATAAACTTGGATTAATTTCAATACTAAATGTATTGTAAAAAGGGCTATTTGTATTACATCGCAAAGCAATAGGATTAGTAACCATTGTTTTAGTCATAAGACTACTTCCATAAGAAATTAGGTTTTCTGAGCTAGAAGTAGTAAGTGAATTTACAACTTTTGTAATATTCCAATTCATACCTGTTTCGCAACTCCATTTTTTCATGGCTGCTATAATACATTTCATAGCATCTTGATTGTTAAATACTGCCTGGTGCACTACAAAATCAATTCCATTTACAGTTTTTGTTCCTGTTCCAGCCACTCCAGCTCTAAATTTATCCGTAACAACTAAACTGCTGTTTTTTAGAATATAGTTAAATAAAGAATATTTAATTTCCAAAGTTTGAGTTGAAGTTAATGGAATTGATGGCGAAAAAGTATTATAGATTCGAATAGGCCCTGTGCCAATCATCACATTTTCATTAAGTAATGTAACTAATGATGGGACTTTAACAGTTATTTTATTTTCCGTCCAAGTGTAATCATAATCATCAAGTGATATAAAATTACCAAAATTTGTATTTTTAGTTGTTTCTGCCGCTTTAAATTGAATTCTTTCTTTTACTGTGCCAAAAAAACGTCCATTTATTTCTAATATTTCTCCTACACCTCCAACCACACTTGTTTTGCTTAGGGATGTAATTTCTGGCAAAGCTGCTTTATGGTTTTCAGTAGAAGAACTAGTTACATTATATAAATCCCAATTTGCTTTAGCAGCATTTGAAGTATGAGCCATTTTTCCAGATTGAGATTGATTTATTGAAGAAATACTTATACCTGTCATTAGTCCAAATCCAGTGCTTAACACTTTCATTTTTATATGAAGTAAAGTTACTAATGTATTTGCATTCAGCTGTGCTTTGGGTAAAGTAGTTCCGTAGTCTGCTTCTATAACTACAGAAAAAGTACTCGTTTGAGGATCTAAAATAGTAACATTTGGGTAATTGGTAGCATTAGAAAGAAATGAGCCCCGAGTTATTGTTAAACCACCACTACCACTGTTATATATAGAGCTTCCAAAAACATTAGGATTATAACTAATATTTAAAGCAATAGCAGCAAAGTACTTTGTAACATCAGCTTGGCCTAATATATCATATTCCAAAAAAACATCTGAGCCACTTTTTGAATATACTGAATTAGCAAATGTATAAACCAAATTATAAACAGTTTTGTTTAAACTGCCTTGTTTTCTTTGTTTCATTATTTGATCATCTAAATTCTTATTTTCTAAGTATCTTTTTTTGTTCTCTACATTTATACTATCTCGAATTCTTTTATTTTCTATCAACATTTTTTTACTTAATGGTGGCTTTGGTTTTACCCTAAAACTGTCTATGTTCAATTGGTTTATTTTACCTTCCCTTATTTTACCGCTATAATTATTCGTGTAAGCACTGTCATTAAAATATTTTTTTAAGTATTCTTCATATTTCAATTGAGTATTTATAATCTCAAACTTTTTGTTGGTTATATCAATTCTTTTTTTGCCTATTTCTTTTTCAAGGTATTTATAAAAATTTGCTAATGTTTCAAATTCTTTTAATTCTCCTTTATCCCTTAATTTAATGTGGTTTTCTGTTATTAAATGATAAAAACCAACAGAAGACTGCTCTTCATTTAAATAAAAAAAATTATTGTCAAATGGTAGATTAAGTATAAATGATTTAGTTAAAAAGAAAATTGCTGTGTAATTTAAATTATAGTTACTATTCCTATTACGATTCACTCCTCTACTTATTGGATACACTAGTAAACTATCTAGTTCAGATGCAGATCCTGAACAAAAATCAACCACTGTTATTTTAGAAAGTTTTTCTCCTTTAAATAATTTATGAATTGTAATTTCATATTTAATAAACCATATACCTTTTGCATCTTTGAGACCACCATTAAAACGGATATTTCTAACCGTAGTTGAAGTGTCTCTAAAGTAGGAAACTGAAGTAATGGTACCTTCCACAATTAAGTCAGAAGTTTTAATAATTTGAGTGCTAAAACTTGGCTCAATTTGTTTTGCTGTTTGTGCATACAAGCTGCTAAAAAATAGTAGCACCAATGCAAATAATGTAGTTGTTTTTTTCATGATTTTTGTGTATTTTAACACCTATCAAAAGTGGTTTAGTTGATACATAATAGCAAAATAAATTATTATTAATTTACAAACAACTAATTAGCAGATATATTGGTTTTTGGAGTTATTGCTTTATGGTTATTTATAAGCAATAACTATAAATTGTAAATTTTTATGTTATGCTTTGCTGCTATTTAATACATTTGCACCTCGAAAATATATACTATGAAATTTTATAACTTATTAATTAAATACCGTTTTTGGGCTGGAATAGCTTCATTGATTATTGGACTTTTACTTCAGTTTGCTGGTTTAGGTGATATATGGGCTGCCATTATTTTTTATACATTAGCCGTTATTGCCATTTTTACACATTTTTTTATTGGCCCGCTTCGTTTGGTGCAAGAGCCAATGGAAAATGGTGATGTAGAAGAAGTAGAACGTATTATTAAATTAGTATGGTTTCCAAAATTGTTGTTTAAACCAATTCGCAGCTCTTATTACACATTAATTGGGAATATGGCAATGGCAAATAAAGATTTTGATGCTGCCGAAAAACATTTGAAAAAGAGTGCTGCTATTGGAAGTAAATTAGCCGATAATGAAGGTTCAACCAAAGTACAATTAGGAATGATGTTTTTGCAAAAGAGTAATTTCAAAGAATCGGAAAAGTATTTTAGAGAAGCATTGAAAATTAGACTTGATAGCGATAATAAAGCCATGGCTTTACTTGGTATGGTTCAAATTTACATGAACAAACGAGATGTTAGAGCAGGTAAAGATTTTTTAGTGAGAGCTAAAAATTGTAAATCTAAAAACGATCAAGTGGTTGCACAAATTAAAGACTTAGAAAAACATTTGGCTCGAGTGCCAGGATAGTTTCTTGGTAACTTAGGTTAAATATTTAAACAGGTAAAATTCTTTGGGTTTATTTGATAAATAATCAATTTGTACTAAATCCTACAATTTACTAACTATCAACATTTATAGTTAAGAAGTTTTAGTAATTATATAGTGTATTCTTCCTATTGTTGCATATCTATAAAATGAAGAAACTATCCCTTTTTCTATTTTTTTTGCTATTTTTAAATTCAATAAAAGCACAAATTGGTTTTCATAGATTTTCTGTTTATGGAAATGCTGGTTTATCTATTGCCGATAACTTTGATTACAAAACCACCAATACTTCTTTTGGTGAGTTTGGTGTAAAATTTTATTTGTTTAATGGGTTTTCGGTTGGAATAAATGGCAATGCTGTTTATTTCAGAAAAGCGCTTAATCCTAAAGATTTTGTAGTAAGTTATTATACTCAATACAATGCAGGTGGCGTTTTTGCAATGTATGAAAATGAAGTAACTCCCAAATGGTTTTTGGGTGTTGGTGCTACTTTGAATTTTGGAATATTTTCCGGAAAAATTTATGATAATTATGGTTCCAGTTTAAACCAAACTTCTGGAATTTTAGATACCTATTTGAATAGAACTGTATATAATTATGTAGGGTTTTTAAACTTACGAAGGCATTTAACAAACAGATTTGATATTCAAGTTGGAG
>JBMOGB010000366.1:0-3847 GCA_049318585.1 Bacteroidia bacterium
GGCTTCCAAGTTTCAGTTTGTAAGACATTTAGTGTAAGCATTCAAACAATGTGGGAGTTTCTATTATCGGAAACAGGAATTAATATCTGGTTGGGGGAAATCAATATAGACGACTTTGAATTACAAAAACAGTTTGTTACAAAAGCAGGTATTGAAGGAAAACTAACTGTATTTGTTCCTGATTGTCATTTGCGATTTAAGTGGAAGTTGAGCAGTTGGGAAAAGCCATCAACAGTAGAACTTAGAGTTAGAAATTCAAAAGGAAGAGCATCTGTAATTTTTCATCACACAGGCTTTTTTAAAATTGAGCAACAAGAGGAATTAAGAATTTATTGGAAAAATATCATTTCAAAAATGATAGTGAATCTTGCAAATAAAAATGATTGACAACCAGACTAAAAGACATATTCGATTGACAGCAATTGAATTTGCTTATACTGGTGCATCTGGATTAATTCGTTAAAGCATTTTATGGCGACTAGAACAAAGATTAAAATAGTTGACGATGCTCACTTAAAAGTAGAAATCGACATTTTGTGTGAACAAACTAAACAGATTGACTTGGCTAAATAGGCGATTAATTGCGCAAAAAACATATTGAAATTGTCTGACAATGAAGAGTTTGACAAAAAGACAATCGAAAACGGATTTAGAATAAACGAATTGTGGCAGAAAGGTGATGCAACTTTACATGAAGTAAGACAAGCTGGATTTAAAATACACCAAGTAGCTCGACAATGTAAATCTGAAATAACAAAAAATGCTATTAGAGCTTGTGGACAGGCTGTTGGTGTTGGACATATGAGAGAACATGCAATGGTTTGTTCTGATTATGCTATAAAAACAATACAACTAGCATTTCCTGGCCAAATAGACAAAATTTCGCAAGAGAGAAAATGGCAACTCATTGAATTAAAACAACACAAATAATATAACTTTGCTCGCTTGAAAAGAAAAACAAGTTTCGAGATTTTTGAGCATATAAGAACTGAATGTAAAATACAAAAAGAAAGCTCAAACACCGACCACCTAACACACGCCTATGGGCACAGGCTGGCTGACGTGCATTTCGCAGGTTTTGCTCCCGCATTCACATTGTCGCTGGGCGACAGTAATGCTCCCGCAAACCGCCAATGCCCATAGCCTCGGTCGTTATGCAACATTAAAACAACCATTATATGAAACCGAAGCATCAAAATGTATTTGTTTTTTTTTGTTTATTAATTTTTACTGTCGCTTGTAACAAACCCGAGTGTAATAACTCAAATCCAATTTTTGACAAATTTTCACCAGACACAAAACAATATAAAGATGAGCTAATTAAGCAGTTAAATCTCGTTAACAATAAAAAGTTGAGATATTGGCTTGATCTGTATCTGGAGAAAGACGGACAAGAAAATCTTTATTTTTTTGTACAAGGGGACGGTTTGTGTGCAAAAATAATTTTGAGCGTTAAGCAATGGAATAAGATTGAAGGTGTAAAGATTTCCAAAGGTGTTTCTTATCGTGGAGCCGAGTTTAAAAATCTAAAATTTAACATTTCTCAGGACTCATTAAAGACAGAATTCATTTATAAAGACCTTGACAAAATCATCGACTAAAAATAACGTGGCATATCAGCACCTATCCGCAAATAGGGGTTTGCTGTTCGCGGGATAAAATAATCTAATGCTAAAAAATAACGATTCGCAGGTATTTTTCTTAACCTCACCCCTATCTGCGGGTTGCTGAAAAACATTAAGGGCAAGTTTATTAACGAAAAAATAAACACGGTCTGCGAAATTCAACGGACTAATCACCTATGTGACAAAAAAGAATTATTGAAAGAAAAGTGGAGCCCAGAACCCACTTAATAAACGGGGCGGATTCCGAAAAGCCTTATGAGTAGGAACAAGCATTTAAACTATAACAATATGAAATATTTAACGGTTATAGCAACGATGTTGCTCACGTTTGGATTTGCAAATGCACAAAAAGTATTCAGTGCAAATAATGAGGCATTTGCAGAAAACAATAATGGGAAATGGTATTTTGTAAATAATGAAGTTTTTGCTGACTTAAAAATTTACTTTGTTAATAACGAAGCCTTTGCTTGGTGAAAAAATAGAAGTAAGATATACCTAATGCAATAAAAAAGCAGCCTATAACAGCACCTAAAATAAATTGACTGAAAAATCAAACAATGAAGAAAACAATAATATTATTTTTTGCAATTGCAGTACTTTTTTCCTATAGGCAAACCAGTAAATCAGCACCAGAAACTGTTGTTATAGAAACTGTAAATTCGGTAAGGAAATATGAGTATGTTGATTCTATGGGTAAGCGTCTAATCATACAAAACAGTTTCCCAAGAGGTATAAAATACACCGACCCTAACGGGAAGGAATATTCTAAATTATTATTTTGGACTCGAATAACCAATGAAACAGAAAATCCACTAGAATTAAAGATTGACTTTCCTGAAGATTCATATGAAGTTCCGTCTTTACCTGGAAGACACTTTATAATATTGCTTCCTTCCGATACTATGACACTTGATAAAGAACCATTGCCTGACTATGGTATGACAAATTTAAAATCTTTTTTAGATAATAATATACATAAGCCGTCATCACTAAAAAGAACTATTAACCCAAAAGAATCGAGTGGTTTTTATGTTGTAATACTCTTTGATATCGAAGTACCTGGACCAACTCGAACAGGATTAGTTATAAAGGGGCAAAATCTTTTTTATAAAGTTACACGATACGCCGGCAAACAAGGAGTCTCTTTAATTGACGAGAAAGAAATTAATTGTGGAAGTATTAATTTGAAAAATTTGGTACGACAGAAATAAAACAAAGCCAGCGTATTACAGAGGTCATGCTATGACAACACACAGGCAACGACAAGACTATTAATAAAAGACAACGATGAAACATCTAACAATTATTCTCCTGACACTGACAACATTTAGTTGTTTCGGACAGGACAAGACTAAAGAAACTTCGGTTCCTGACTTCAAAAGATTTCAAATCGGTATTAACTTTTCTCCTGACGCTTGTTTTCGGACACTTAAAAATAATGACGGCAATTCATCAAGCGAACTTGTAATTGACAATAGAAATGAAAGAGAAACAGTTAAGTTTGGATATACTACAGGACTTAATGTTTGCTTCAAAATCAATAATTTTGTTGGAATGGAGACAGGTATTCAATACTCAAACAAAGGGTATCAGACAAAAATGCAAGATTTAATTTCCGATCAACCCGCGCCGAGCATGCCTAATCAATCAAAATTCATTTACGACTTCCATTGTATTGACATTCCAGTAAAAATAAACTTCACAATTGGTAAAAAGAAATTTCGGTTTTTCACAAGCGTTGGCGTAACGACAAATATTTTCATTAAAGAGACACGGACAAGTATTTTGGTTTATTCAGACCGCACCGACGAAAAAACAAGTCCGACAAACTTTAACTACAACAAAATAAACATCTCACCAACAATAAGCGTTGGCATTGACTACAAAATAAATGACAGAATGAACCTGAAAGTTGAACCTACTTTTAGATACGGAGTTTTAAAAATCATAGACACACCCGTGACTGGTTATTTGTATAGTGGTGGCCTAAATATTAGTTATTACTATGGACTTTAAACCTATGACTACGGACAGTAAAGCACGAACCGTTAACAGCAGCTTGCTTCAAGCGGGGGTTTTTAAACAAAAAGAGTTAAAACAACAAGAAATTAACTAAATTAGCAAGCTAAAAAGAAAGTGGGGTTAACACCCAGCAAGCAGCAAGCTGCGAAACATTAGTGGCAAGTTTATAGAGTCCCTAAATTCACAGCCAAGCAATATAA
>JBMOGB010000367.1:0-3837 GCA_049318585.1 Bacteroidia bacterium
CATCAGCAAATGTTTTAATGGGACGTGGAATTTCTGTATCTGGCATTCCTTTAGCAATGAATTTTAGCCCAAGAGATACCGTATATAAATTCCCTTTAAACTTTGGAGATAAAGACACTACTTATTTTAAAGGAACAGCTACCATTCCTGCTGTTGGCGGACTTTCGCAACAAGGCAGAAGAGTTACAAAAGTAGATGGTTGGGGTTTAATAAAAACTCCTTATGGTCAGTTTAATTGCATAAGAATTAGAACCGATATTACAGAAACTGATTCTCTTATAATAGCTACTTTAAAAATACCAATTCCAAATAATAGAACAATATATACTTGGTATGCCAAAAACGAACATTATCCAATTTTGGAAATTACTCAAACTACAGGAATAGCTGGAACTTTAACCATTAGGTATAAAGATATAAACAGACCAGAAGCATTTTACAATGCTGCTAAATTTAATGCAAGTAGAACTACAGCTACAACTTTAGATACTGTAAATTTAACTAGTACAAGTACAGGAAGTCCAAAATCTTATCAATGGACTATTACTCCAAATACAGTTTCATTTGTAGGGGGCACAAGTGCTACAACAAATAATCCAAGAGTAATATTTAATACAACTGGTGTTTATACCATCAAGTTAAAAGTTATCTATGAAGGTGGACAAGATGATACAATAAGAACAAATTATGTAACAATTAACCCAGCCCCTGTTGTAAACTTTAGTGCTAATAAAACCAATGCTTCAGTTGGCGAAAATGTTACATTCACAGATAATAGTACAGGAACTCCAACTACCTATAAATGGGCATTTACACCTAATACAGTTACTTTTGTAACAGGTACAAGTTCAAGTAAAAATCCAATAGTAAAATTTAACGAAAAAGGCAGTTATTCTGTTTCATTTACAGCTAATTATTTTACTACTCCTATAAAAGTTACAAAATCTAATTATATAAATATTCAAAATGTTGGAGTGAACAATTCAACCAATTTCACAAAATCAATATCTATTTACCCAAATCCTGCTAAAAATAATTTATTCATAGAATCAAATTACGATTTGAGTAAATCAGTTATTGCAATTTATGATGTTTTAGGAAAAAAAATGAATTTAGATATTGATAACAATTCAAGTAAATCAAGCGTTCAGCTTAATATTTCAAATTATAATAATGGAATTTATTTTGTGAAAATTATGGATGAGTTCAATTCAAATGCTACTTTTAAAATTATTGTTGAATAATTTATACCATTATATCTACTCAACCGTTTCTTTAGTACATTGAAATAGACTATTAACAGAAAATGCAAAATTTTTATTGGTTAGTATGTGTGAAAATTACAATTATTTCGTTTTTATTTGAAAGATATATTTAAACAATCAATGAAGTCAATAAAAATATTATCCAATAGCTTTTTAGCATTTGTGTTTTTGGCATTAGTTTTTTTACTAATTTCATATCCACCTGCCAAAGCAGTTTGCAATACAATTACTAAAAGATTAGGAATTACTTCACCAAGTTATCCTGGTTTTGGAATTAATTTGCCGGGTAATTACGAAATTCATGGAATAGATGTTAGCAGACACCAACGCGATATTGATTGGGAAGCTGTATCAAATATGTTTGATGATCAAATTGGAGTTTCTTTTGCATTTATTAAAGCCACAGAAGGCCGAACCGTTGATGATGATTATTTTGATTATAACTGGAAACAATGTAAAAAGCACAGTATCCTTAGAGGAGCATATCATTTTTTTAGACCACATTTAACAGCCGAAGAACAAGCCAATTTCTTTTTTAGTAAAGTAAAATTAGATTGTGAAGATTTACCTCCTGTTTTAGATATAGAAATAAAAGGAAGTGCAAGTCCAGCAGTTTTAAAATCGAAGGTTAAACGTTGGTTGGTATTAACCGAAAAACATTATGGTATTACTCCAATTATTTATACCAATTATAGCTTTTATAAAAACTACTTTTCAGGTAAAGAGTTTGAAAAATATCCATTCTGGATTGCTCATTATGCAACCTTAGATTTAAATCAAAAAACGACTACTTGGAATTTTTGGCAACACAACGAAAAAGGTAAAGTAAATGGAATTAGAGGCGGTGTTGACTTTAACGTATTTAAAGGAAATTACGATGATTTATTGGGACTTTGTAAGAAATAAAAAATAAAGAATTTTAAAAAGAATTCTTATAAAAAAGAATTTTAACCACATAGACACATAGAAAACATAGTATAAAGCTATGATATCTATGTTTCTATGTGGTTTTTTATTTTACTTGAAATAATATTATCTAGCTATTTCATTTTGAAACAGTCTCTTATTTTATTTATAAAACTACTTCTTTTCTTTGGCTGTAAATGCTGTATATCCAAATACCATTGCACCCAAAACAAGCATAATTACAATGGTTATTTTATCTTGTTTATACATATCAAAAGCGATGTAACCAATAGCAATCCAAGCAATGGCAGTTTTTAAATAGGCATTGCCATATTTACCCAAATTAAGTTTAGGCAATAAAAAATAAACAAGCACTACTATTAGTAATATTAGCGATATAATTAGAATTAAGTTTGATGGTAGTGTCATAGGTTTTTAGTTATAATAATCGTTTAGCCATTTTAAATATATTTGACTTCTTTGCTCCGCAAAATAATTGGCTGTAATTATAATTAACGAATGAATAAATAGGCCAATTCCTAAGCCTTGTAAAAACATTGTTTTGTTAAATACAAATAGGAATAAAACTGCTAAAGCAACACCAATCAGGAATATGTTTATCATTTTCTTTTGAAACAATATTGTTTTATGAATAAATGGTATTTCAGTATTTGCCATGGAAGCTTGATTTTTCATTACAAAACCTTGAACCAATAAAAGATGAATTGGCGTATTTTTAAAAGTGGTTACACCAAAATAAACTTGCAACATTCCTATAATAATAAGTGGTAACGTTATTCCATTCGAATACAAATTATTTACATTTATTACTAATATAGCCCCTAAAATAATTGACAAAATACCAATAATTATAAACAATAATCCTTGCGTTTTTTGAGCGTTATAATACTTTTTTATCATAACCCTAAAAAGTTTGATTTGAAAATTTTCACGGCAATTGAAATCAATATGACTCCAAAAAACTTACGAATTAGTCCTAAACCTGCTTTGCCTAATATTCTTTCTAAAAACGTAGTTGATTTTAAAACTGCATAAACCAAAATCAAGTTCAGTAAAATGGCAATCAAAATGTTTTGAAATTCGTAAACTGCTTTCATTGAAATAATGGTAGTAAGTGTTCCCGAACCAGCTATAATTGGAAAAGCAATTGGAATAATACTTCCGTTAGAATCGTTTGGATCTTGTCTGAAAATATCAATTCCCAAAATCATTTCTAAGCCTAAAATAAAAATTACTATAGAACCAGCCACCGCAAATGAGGGTAAATCAACTCCAATAATATTCAATAATTTATCGCCAACAATAAGGAATAACACCATTAAGGCACCAGCAGCAAGGGTAGCTTTTCCGCTATCTAAATGTTGTTGTTTGTTTTTTATAGTAATAATTAGTGGCAAAGCCCCAACCACATCTATAATGGCAAAAAGTGTTAAACTAATGGTGGTGATATCGGAAAAGGAAAAATTCATGATGACTTATTGGTTAAATAAGTTGGCAAATATAAGTTTTGTTTACATAAACAAACCCCAAATATTTAAAGAAGTTGATTAGCTAAATTGGCTAACTCACTTCTTTCACCTTTTTCTAAAGTAATATGCGCATACATTGGATTGTCTTTTACCCGATCCATTAAGTACGAAAGTCC
>JBMOGB010000368.1:0-3828 GCA_049318585.1 Bacteroidia bacterium
AAATATCCCAAAAGGCAAATTTTATCAAACTCGGATTTCTCATTTTTGTAAAAGTCCCAAAACATTGACAATGATATTCCAACTTTAGGTGTGTTTTTGGGTGTGTTTTCTGTTATATCCTTGCCATCTGCAATACTTTTACTGTTATTGCCTGATTTTACTCCATACCATTTACAAGATGCCTTAAATCGTTCTATTTGCGTTCCTTCCAATTTCAAAGAATGTTGATAAATTGCATAATCAAAAACATTATTAAGACATTTAGAACTATCATCCAAAAAACCGCTGAACAGTTGCACTGGAACATTAAAATATTTTTCTTTCTCGCTCATGTTCCAATAGATTTAATTTCGTTTAGTACTTTGTTTAGACTTTTCGGAAAATATCCTTCGTACAAAAAAACTTTGTAACTGGTCTCTAATTGGTTCGATTGAAATACTATCAAACTTTTACCGCCTGTTTTTAGATCACATATATCGCCGTATAAAATTCCGTTCACTTTCGACCGCCGCAACCCTGTATTTAATACTTTGGTCGTGTAAACTTGGCTCTCTACTACATACTTTGCCCCTTGTTGAATTAAAAAAGGTTTAAAGGGCAATGATATACTAAAATAATTAAAGGGCAAATTTGAGCCTGATTCGGGCGTTACTTCAAATATATCTTTGTGGATTGCATTTTGATTAAATACGCCTTTTTTTGCCGCCTCGGTTAAACATCTCTTTTCCATTATTACGCTCTTTTGTATTTGATAGTTTCAATATCTTTCAAAGAACTGTAAACGTCTGTTCTTTTGTACCTGATTCGTGTGCCGATGCGTTGGGCTGGGATAACTCCTGTTGAAGTCCAAATTCCTAATGTTGGTAAACTGATACCTAATATTTGAGCTGTCTCTTTTCTTGTAATTAGTTCGGGGGCTGGTTCGGGTGCGGTGGTTAACCCTGATACAATTTTTTGTACTTCGTCTTGTACAATGGTTCTGAAACTGTCTTGTAACTGTTCAAAACTGATTCCTGATAAAATAATTTCGTGTCCCATTTTTTTTATTTTTTTTGGGGTGTGGCTCTTGGCTCTGACTAGTTGTTAGTTATGTAATTAAAACAAAAAAAATGAGCCAATACTCCCATTTGGAATATTGGCTCTTGGCTCATTGTCTTTAATACGCTGCAAACGTAATACTATTTTTGAATAATAAAAATATTTTTGATGTTATTTTCTTATCTTATCTGTATTTATAATATTGAATATTACTTTATTTCGGTTTATTCGTTTGGTATTCAGTTATATATTTGATTGTACTTATCTATTCTAATTAATCATATTTCTGAAAAAAGTTCAAAAAAATTTATGCCGGTTAGATTATATATAAATTATAGCACTATAAAGGGGGTTTATAGTGCTACATATTAGATATATAAATACAATATCTAAATTAATACTCTTGATTCTTCTAAATTATTATACGCTGAATTGCACTCTGCAAGTCCGTTTATCAATTTACTGTATGTACTTAATGTGTTTCTTAGATGTTCTTTTTCTGTATCGTCTTGAGATACAAAATCTTGAATTAAAGTATTTAGCATATCAGTATATGTACTTAATTCTACATTAAATAATTGAGATACGCTTTTAATAACGCTCTCCTGGTAGTGGTTTACAAGTTCTGTTTTCATGATTTTTGTTATTTTAAATTGTTAGTATGTAATTATTTAGCAATGATTAATTTATTGAAAAATGGGTGTGATTGCATTTTTATAGCGTTATCTTTTGCACTCATTTTGATATATTTCATAAACGCCGATTCCGTTTTGTGGCCTGTTATTTTCATTATACTAATACTCGGCATATCCATTAAAAAGGCATTTGTAGCAAAGGAACGGCGGGCGGTGTGGCTCGTTACTAAATTATATTTTTCGGTGGTTTCAGATACTTTAAAACCGCCTTTTGTCGATTCCGTTGTAATGGGTTCGTTTATTCGTGCGATTTTTGCAATATGTTTCAAATAATCATTAAATCTCTGATTGCTAATTACTCGGGGTAATTGATAATCGTATTTTTCAAATATCTGTCTAGTTATCGGGTGGATGGGTACAACTACACTTTGATTCGTTTTTATGGTTTTAATGTTTATGGTATTGTCAGATGTGATATTGTCTTTATTCAGTTTCGACAAGTCCGAAAATCTTAAACCGGTATAACAACCAATTATAAATAAATCTCTGACTTTTGCCAAATAGTCGGGTAGTTCGTTGGTACGAAATTGTTTTTTCAATATCTTTAAACTCTCTGCAGATTTTTCAATATTGTACATCTTCATTAATTCTGATTCAGTCAGATAGATTGAATTTGTTTCCTCTTTAAGTACTCTAAATGATTTCTTTTTGTAGTCGGTATGTACTTTTATATTTCTTTCGTTCGCCTCACTTACAAAGGTTTTGAGTATCTTTATTCGTGTGCCGATGGTGTTCTTAGATAGTCCGGCATTTGTTATTGTTTTACCTAACTTTGTTTTACTGGTAGTCGGTTTTGTAAGGTAGTCAACAAAAGAGTTATAAAAATCAATATCAATACTTTCGAAGTTCAACTTTGTTTTTTTTGCTGATTGGTAGTCTAGTAAATTCTTTCGTACTACCTTAAAACTTTTTAAAGTCGATTGTTTATTGTTCGAAGTTTTAATAAGGTAGTCGATAAACTGAAATAAGTCTTTCGGGGTTTCGTCTTGTTCGGTGGTTACTTTGGTCGGTTTGAAAATTTTATCTAGTTCTTTCCGGAGATGATCATGTGATGGTACATCTCCATTTTCTGAAAGTCTATTGATCATCTCTTTTGTTTTGGTTTCAAAATCAGATATTCTACTATTGATTTTGTCATAGTTGATTTTTGCCGATTCTTTGACCGCTGCAATACTAACATTAAAGGTTTCTGGGTTCGCCCACTTGTTAGATTCCTTTGCCCTGTGTAAGGTATTATTCCATAAGTCGGGTAATAGTGCAATGTCAGTGTAATACTTCAAAGGTAAGTACTTCTTTGTGCCATTATCAACTCTATAAAGTCCGTAATTGATAAAACAAAAAAGATTGGTTTCGTTTTTTGCCTTTGGATTGGTTAGATAAAAACTAATTTTTGCCATGATTGTAATATGATTGGTTAAACACACTACAAAGATAGTAATAAATTTGGTATGGTAAGAATAATGGTAAGAATAATTTCTTATTTATTCTTATTTAACTTTACTGTTATTGACAAATAATTAATATATAATACTGAATATCAGTACATATAATTTGAATTATATAGTAAGTTCAATAAAGACTAATCAATAATATAGGTGTTTTAGTAAGACAACAAAGCACTAACAATCAAATAATTAGATTGTTAGTGCTTTTTTTATATCCGAATTGTCTTATTTGGTAAAAGAATTTTTTTATATTCGGGTTCGTAGAAAATCTAAAAAATGAATAAAAACTATGTCTACTCATTGAACTTTGGCATCACATATATATATTATTTTCAGGAAATCCTATGAATTATCCTACGTTTCGAAGAACATAATAATAGCTAAATACTAATTAATATGTTGAAAATTATTGTTTTATCTGTTTATTATTATTGTTTTAAAGTTTTATTTTTCTTATGCCAAATAACCAATTGGCATTTGTTTTCTTTCTAAGTTTGGTTCGGTTTATATTATTTTTCTGTAATATATCCGATTTTATTTCGAGGTTTTAAATCTTGTTTTTTGTCTCTATGCGATTCAGTTCAAAAAACTAAATGTAGAGCTGATTTTGGACGTTTTGATGTCATCACAAATTGTGACGACATAATATT
>JBMOGB010000369.1:0-3815 GCA_049318585.1 Bacteroidia bacterium
TGACATTTAGAAATTTTTATCATCAAAAATAAATATAATTGGTTTCATTGCTTACTTTTATTGAAATTCGCCCATAATTATTTAAAATCTACTATGTTAAATATTGTATTATTTGGCCCTCCGGGTGCAGGAAAAGGAACACAATCAGAGAAATTAATAGCTAAGTATAATTTAGTTCATTTATCAACTGGTGATATTTTTAGAGCAAATATAAAAGGTGAAACAGAACTTGGTAAACTTGCTCAAAGTTTTATGAATGAAGGTAAACTTGTGCCTGATGAAGTAACTATTAATATGTTGGCTTCTGAATTAGAAAAAGCCCCGGATGCAAAAGGCTTTATTTTTGATGGATTCCCACGTACACAAGCTCAAGCAGCCGCTTTAGATGCTTTATTGCAAAGCAAAAATACTGCTATTACTTCTATGTTAGCGTTAGAAGTGGAAGAAGAAGAATTGAAAAAACGTTTACTATTAAGAGGAAAAGATAGCGGAAGACCTGATGATCAAAATCCGGAAATTATTCAAAATAGAATAGACGAATACAATAATAAAACAATGCCTGTTAAGGATTTTTATGCTGCGCAAAATAAGTATAGAGGAATAAATGGATTAGGAGAAATAGAAGAAATTTTTGCTTTATTATGCAATGAAATAACTTTATCAACTCAATAAATTCGAATTTTAAAATACTAAATTCGAAGAATACAACACCTTTACAAATATTACAAAATTGTAATGTTTGTAATTAAATAATTTTTCAATAAAAAAACATGTCAGATTCAAACTTTGTAGATTACGTAAAAATATGTTGCCGAAGTGGCAAAGGGGGGAAAGGAGCAATGCATTTTATGCGTGACAAACATACTGCAAAAGGTGGACCTGATGGTGGTGATGGCGGACGTGGTGGAAATATAATTCTGCGAGGAAGCACCAATGCTTGGACATTGATTCATTTAAAATACCGTAAGCATGTAATTGCTGAACCAGGCGGAAATGGAGATGCAGGTTTAAGAAGCGGTCCACAAGGAAAAGATGAATACATAGAAGTTCCACTTGGAACGGTGGCAAAAGATGCTGAAACCAACGAAGTTTTGGCTGAAATTACTGAAGCTGGACAAGAATTTGTTATACTAAAAGGTGGAAGAGGTGGTTTAGGAAATCATCATTTTAAAAACTCAGTAAATCAAAATCCAAGATACGCCCAACCGGGTGAAGATGGAAAAGAAGAATGGAAAGTTTTAGAGTTAAAAGTATTGGCCGATATTGGTTTAGTAGGATTTCCAAATGCGGGTAAATCAACTTTACTTTCGGTAATTACTGCTGCCAAACCCGAAATTGCTGATTATCCTTTTACTACTTTGGTGCCTAATTTAGGAATTGTAAAATACCATGAATACCAAAGTTTTGTGGTGGCCGATATTCCTGGAATTATAGAAGGAGCGCACGAAGGCAAAGGTTTAGGAACTCGTTTCCTTCGCCATATTGAACGAAATGCTACCTTACTTTTTATGGTTCCTGCTACCAGCGAAGACATCAAAGGTGAGTACAAAATATTGCTCAATGAATTGAAGCAGTACAATAAAGAGCTAACTGATAAAAAGCGTTTGTTAGCCATTACCAAATGCGATTTGGTAACTCCTGAAGAATTAAAAGCAATCAAAAAATCGTTGCCAAAAGTGCCAAGTATATTTATTAGCTCCGCTTCAAATTTTCATATTGACGAGCTAAAAGATAAACTTTGGAACATGATTAATGAAGATTAGTTGAAGTAAAAATTCGAAAATTTAAATTCGTCCCGATTACTATCGGGATTCGAAAAATAGTTATATAAAAATCCGTTTCATTAGAGAACGGATTTTTTTATGCTATTAAATTTTCAAATCAATATTGAAAATATTACTAATAAAATTGTACTTTTGGGTATTAATTTTTTGATTTATGAATGATTTAAAAATACAAAATACAAAACTTGAATTAATTCAATGGCTTTCCACTATTGAGGACTCTAGATTAATTGAGAAAATAATGGATTTACGAAGAGATGAAAGCAAAGATTGGTGGAGTTCAATTTCAGAAAATGAAAAAAAATCAATTGATCGTGGAATTGAAGATGCTGATTTAGGTAAACTGAATTCACATACAAAAGCAAGAATGCTGTATGAAAAATGGTTATAATATATTTTGGACTGATTTTGCCTTAAAAGAATTAGAAAATACAATTGAATACATAGAGCAAAATTGGTCTGAAAAAGAACTAAAGAATCTTGCTGAAAAACTAGAGGAAACTTTAAATTTAATATCTAAAAACCCAGATATATTCCAAGTTTCTGAATTTAAAAAAGATGTTAGGAGAGTAGTTGTTTTAAAATACAATACTATTTATTATAGGTTTAATAATAATCAAATAGAAATTCTATCATTTTTCTCAAATCGTCAGCATCCTGATAAAAGAAAATTATAAAAAAACAATAAGCCTCCTCCTAAAAAATCTTACCCGGGTTTAAAATCAAATTGGGATCAAAAGCTAGTTTTATTTGGCGCATCAAGTTCAGGTGGTTTTCGGAGAACATGATTGGCATAAACTTTTTTTGTACATAGCCAATGCCATGTTCACCACTAATGGTTCCACCTAGTTTTTTGCACAATTCAAATATTTCAACAATGCCAGGAGTAATATTATTGTTCCAATATTCATCACTCAAATCGTCTTTTAAAATATTAACATGTAAGTTACCATCGCCTGCATGTCCATAACAAATGGTTCTGAATTTATACTTTTCACCTATTTCCTTTACTCCTTTAAACAATAAAGGTAATTCAGCTCTTGGAACTACTGTATCTTCTTCTTTGTAAGTATTGTTATGTTTAGTAGCTTCGCCAATACTTCTGCGTAATTTCCAAAAATATTCTTTCTGTTCTGAGCTTTCAGCAAATAAAACTTCTGCACTTTCATGCGCATAAAGTACGTTACTAATGGCTTCACATTCCAGCATCATTACATCCATATTATTGCCATCTACTTCTATTAATAAATAAGCACCAACAGCATCAGGAATTTCAAAATTGATATTTAACAAAGCAGCCGAAAGCCTGAATCCATCGGGTTCTACAAACTCACAAACTGACGGATTGCAACCTGCTCTAAATATAGCTCCTACTGCTTCGCAAGCATTTTCGGGCGAGTTAAAAGGTGCTAACATAAGTAGCGTTTGAGTTGGATAAGGAATCAATTTTAAAACCATTTTGGTAATAATTCCTAAAGTTCCTTCACTGCCAATCATTAAATGTGTAAGGTTATAACCTGTTGAATATTTTAAGGTATTGGCACCTGTCCAAATAATTTCACCATTTACCAAAACCACTTGAATATTTAACACATAATCGCGGGTAGTTCCATACTTTAAAGCCCTTGGACCACCACTGCTGTGCGCTAAGTTTCCTCCCAAAAAACAACTTCCTTTACTGGCAGGATCGGGCGGATAAAACAAACCTTTTTCAATAACAGCTTGCTGAAAAGCTTCATTAATTACTCCAGGTTCAACTGTAGCTTGAAAGTTTCTTTCATCAATATCAATAATTTTATTGAACCTTTCCATGGCTACAATTACGCCACCATAAACGGCTAACGCTCCACCACTTAATCCTGTTCCTGCACCTCTAGGCGTAACAATAATATGTTGCTCATTGCAATATTTTAAAATAGCAGCAACTTCCAATTCATTGCTTGGTTTCACCACCACATCGGGCATAAAACTAAGGTCTTCTGTGTAATCGTGTGAGTAATTTTGCTTATCTTCATTTTGAACCAAAACAAA
>JBMOGB010000370.1:0-3806 GCA_049318585.1 Bacteroidia bacterium
TTTTTTTTGTTTATCTTGATTGATAAACTTAAAACCAAAACAAGCCGCCGGCTGGTGCAAATATAAAAGCTATTTTAAAGTATATTTAAGCGATTATAAATGTACTATCTTACAAAGATAATTCATTACAAGCGATAAAAACATATAAAAACAACTATTTAAAACTATTTATTCATGAAGTACAAAATTTTTCAACTAACTTTTTTCGAAAATAATTCGAATGCAACTGTAAATTGCTATGATTTAAAGGAATTGCAAATATGTAATGAGTACATAAAATTGCATCCTGGTTGTAAACTGCTATCAATGCAATTGGTGCAAAGGTAGTCCGAAAAAAAATACTACAAAGGTAGTACACCCCCAGCAGAAAAAAATCGAATAGGTGGGAGCAAAAAAATCTAATTAAAAAATAGTGGTAGTCCACTGGCAAAAAAAATTAAAAACATGAAAGCAAATTTAGAATTACCAGCAAGTTACAGTTTTGGAAGTAGTCAATTAGTTGGATATAGCTCCGATAAAAAAATGACTGACATTTATAGAAACGGAATTATACAACCAATTTTTTTAATAGAACATGAGTTTAACTCAAAAAATGAGCCTTATTTTATTATTTATGTAGCTCCAGAAGATGTTGAAAAGTTAGAAAAGGAATTGAATATACTTATAAATGAGGATGATAGCGGTTGGACTTTTATAGAGCCTGATATTAAAAAAGCATTCGAATTTAGGGAAAAATACGGTTGGAACTGCGAAGAGCCTGAATATAAAGTTTAACTGATGAGGCTTGAAGAGCCGAAACACCTCCGAACAAAAAATCTGGGGTGTATTAAACCAATTAAAAATTAAATTTTATGAAAGCAATTAAAAATGTAAATGTATGTATGTCTTATTTGTGTGATGGTAAATTAAAAAATAGCAATTATACGCTATCAACAGATAATTTGAATGAGTTTTTTGATAATTTGCAATATAGCGCACAGCATTTAGCAGATGTTTTAAAAGGTAGCATTAAGTTTATAAGAGATAAAAAAAGTTTGTATATAAGCTATTTAGATGTTCCTGATACTGATAAAATAGATGCTTTTTATTCAATATAAACAGGTTTGCTGATGAGAGTTGATATTACTCGAAACGGACTGTAAATAGTCCGTACAAACCAATAAAAAAATTAAATTTTATGGACTACAAAAAATTATTAAGTTTAGATTTAAACTACAAGCATTTAGAGTGTTTAAAACCAATTTTAGAACGTTTTGGCGATGATTTATTCGATTTTAATAGAATAGTATTGAATGCTAAAAATATAGCTAAAATTGACAATAAAGACTATTACAAAGATATGGAGTGTTTATTCGAATCAGTAAACTATGAAATTACTTTTATAGATAATTTTAATGATTTAAAACAAGTAAAACAACGTGGTGGCACGATTGAAAATTGCATTAATAGAATGGTTGAAGTAGGAATCGAAATACCTTTAGAATTAAAATAATATGGAATCTCAATCAGAATTTCAATCACTTCAAAATTTTGCAAGTACTTTAAATTTAACAGTACACAAGTTTTACCCGAATGATAGCCGAAAAAAAATGCAATGGTTTTTATCTTCGAACGGAATGTCAGTAAGTCCGAAAATGGACTATAACGGAATGAATGCTTTTATGCTAGGATATAGAGCAGCAAAAAATTGTAAATAACTCACCAAAAAAAAATCAAAATGAAAATCATTAAAAACTACTGGAGCGATAAAATCGAACAGCAAATATCAGAAACAGCTTTTTTAAATCATATTGAAAAGCATGAAATTAAAACAGTGTATATCGGTTTTACTCCGATAAAAAACTTCAAAATTGATATTGAAGATGGGCGAATGGTTTTAAGATATGCAGCACCCAGAGGGAAAAATCTGAAATACTATGCAAATTTATTAAATCACTCTATTTGTGTGCATGAAAATACTGCTATCTTTTTGCAAGATGCAAACTGGAGCGATTACAATAATCAGATATTAAACGAACAAACAAAAAACTTACTGCAATGAAAAAACTAACAACAACCGAAAAAATCAATCAGATACGCCAGAACGACAAAGTTAATGGCATGATTGAACAAGCTATTGAATTGCTTGAAGCATTGAAGTATTATATCGATGAGTTTGACGATGAAGACTCCGACAAAAAAGTCGATGATTTTATAGCTGTTCTGGAAGCTAAAGACACACGAAATACGAATGAAAGTAAACGTTTATGTGTGGAAATTGTAAACGAACAGAACCGCCCGAATAAAAAGACTATTAACGAGAAAAACGTATATTGATATGAAAGCACGAAAACAAAAGCTATTAGTAGCAATTATTGATTTTAAAGACATTTGCGCCACCTTCGGTCAAAATGGTGTAATTAGTACAGCTATTGCCGAAACGTTGAAAGAAACGCTATCAGAAGCACAAATAAACGAAATTATTAATCACTTAAAAAGAAAATAAAATGAAAACAACAGATTTAATCGCTATTTCGATAGCTGTAATTTGCTTATCTTATTGCATAGGACTAATTATTTACACTGTAAAACAGAATCGGAAATGAAAACAGACTTATTCGAACAGCTCAGGCTACTTTGTTATTCAAAAGCGGAGGTGGCAAAGATTATCGGGGTATCAAACAGTATGATATATGGATATTCCAGTCAAAAATGCGATATACCAGAGGGTATTCAGGAAAAAATATTACAAATTATCGCAGGGGGTAAGAATCAAAAATTCGTAAAAAGAGCCTTTGAAGTACAAAAACATGTTGCAAAGCAGAAAAAAACTATTGTACACACGAAAAAAGACAACTAATTTTGCATTAAATTAAAAATAAATTATTATGGAACAACAAATTATCGAATGCTTCGGCAAAAAAGTAGTGGTTATTAAAATGGATCGAAACGGTGTAGTTAAGCCTAACTTCCTAAACACAGGTATGGCACTACAAGGATTTTTAAGAAAAGGTGAAACTATTGAGGAGTTTAACACCCGCAAGAAAAAAAGATTTGACAAGTGGTTGACTATTAATGAAAAATACTTAAAAGGAGTAGAATGAAAACAAAACTAACACAGTGGTTTTATCGCCACTTTAAAAACAGATTGGTAGATGTTATTTTAATCACTTTTATGGCAACCTTTGTAGTTATTCAATTTTTACGTTACAATCAAATTATTATCATACCATGATTTTTGCAGATTTTTACGGTATGCGATATGCACCTGAGGATGATGACAGAGATTTCAACCTCGAAGAAGAATATACTTTTTGTAACGAATGCGGATGCAAACTTTATAAAGAAGATTTGCACGAAACGGAAAACGGAACTCCTATTTGCTTTGAATGTTTAAACAGTATTATTGAAGAAAACAAATAAATTAAACAAAAATGAAAACACTATTTTTTATTATCGGAACGGCTTTTGTAGGTTTGGCAATTATAAACCTAAGTTATGATTTGGAATTAGCTATTGCTTATTTTGTGACTGCTATTGCGCTTTATTACTCTTGTATCTTATTCGGTATCATTCAGCAAAAAAACGCTAAAGAAAAAGATTTAAACTATCTTTTAAAAATTACTCAAAGCGAAAATCTTTGCCACATGAAAATGTATCGTTTCGCTATTGAGGAAAACAAGAAGCTAATTGCAAAGTCTGCTCGGTGGGATGCAGAATGTGAACGCCAACGGAAAAAATCTAAAAGGCAGAGGGAAGCGAAAAAAGCTATTAAACAATTTAATAATTTAGAAAAATGAAAATAGAAAATGAAAATGGATATGTAA
>JBMOGB010000371.1:0-3799 GCA_049318585.1 Bacteroidia bacterium
CATGTTCTTCTGTATCAATTTCAATTGTTCTAATTATCATGTTTCAAATATAAAATAATTATAAACTATAACTCGTACAAAATTTAAACTTTTATTGTTTATTTGAAGGAGGAAAAAGCAGTTGAAAACATCAAAGTCAATACAATGAAAATCCTTCATACCAAAACCATGACAAGAACAATTTTTTTTATTTTAAGTTATTTTCTTTTTGTGGCTTTAGCCGAAAAATTGAAAGCACAAAATCTAATTCCAAATCCTAGTTTTGAAGAAGCTACACAAAAGGTCAATTCTAAAAATGGTAATAATCCGGTGGAGATGAAGCAATCAAATAAAGCTAAACCTGATTATTATTTTCAAGGAACAAAAGGGCGAATTTCTACAGAATTTTCTACTAATATTAGAGGTAAATATAATGAGTATCATGGAGGAAAGGTAATGGTTGGTATAATGGGATGTGGTTCACTTAACGCTGATTCAAACCAATACCTTCAAGTAAAATTGAAACAAAAACTCATCAAAGATCAGCGCTATTGCTTGTCTTTTTTTGTTAGGCCACCTTCTAGTTGGTTATCTACTACCAACGAAATTGATTATAACCTAAGTAGTAATAAACTTGACCTGCGAGATACAGAAAACAGAAGCTTAATGTTAAGTAATTACAAAAAAATAAGAACAGTTAATTGGTATTTTTTACCTAATACTTGGACTAAAATTTTTTCTTGTTATAATGCAATTGGAGACGAAGAATTTTTAACCATTGGTTTTATGAATCCTGATTACAAAATATTTCCAATATCTAATAGCAAACCACTCAACAGAAAAATTTATCTATTTATTGATGAAATTAGTTTAGTTCCAATTGTAGGTTCTGCTACTTGTGATTGTATTGAAACAAATACTCCTGAAACTAACGATTTCGGTTTTGCCATTAACAAACCACTTGCACTTAAAAATATAAATTTTGAAAGTGGGAAAGCTAAATTATTGCCTACCTCCAATGAAGAACTAAATAAGTTGGTTTTATATTTAAAAAACAACTTGCTTTATAAAATTGAAATAGCAGGTCATACAGATAACACAGGTAATGAAGCTGAAAATAAAATGCTAAGTCAGGAAAGAGCAAAAGCAGTTGCTAATTATTTAATTGTTGCTGGTGTAAACGAAAAAAGAATCAGCTATAAAGGCAACGGAAGCCTACAACCGTTAAAACCAAACGATACGGAAGAGAACAAATTATTAAACAGAAGGGTTGAAATTAAATTATTTGAATAGCTGAATTGTAATAATATTTCTTATTTTTTTGTGCTTTTATAATAAGGTTTCATTTACCTAAGTTTATTAGGAATTTGACTAACAATTGGTAATACATGAACACTTTCTCCTGCACCAATTAAATAGACTAATTTGTTTTCTTTTGACATGTTCTATTAATTTTTATTCCCCAAAAACCTCCAAATAAACCTTACTCAAATCCACATAACTTTGGGCGTTTAGCTTAATTTTTTCAACTTGTTCAGGTGTAATTTGTTTAACCACTTTTGCGGGTGAACCAAGTACCAAAGAATAAGGTGGAATTTGCATGCCATCGGTTACTAAAGCATTAGCGCCAACAATGCTAAAATCGCCAATAACAGCATTGTTTAAAATGGTGGAATGCATGCCAACTAATACATGGTTTCCAATTTTTGCACCATGCACAATGGCCGAATGACCTATGATGCAATCATGACCAATATGCACCGGACAATTAGGGTCTACATGAATGACGGCATTGTCCTGAACATTGCTTCTATCGCCAATTATTATATCATCATTATCGCCACGAAGAACCGCACCAAACCAAATAGAAACTTCATTTCCTAGGTTTATATTTCCAAAAACGGTTGCGTTATTTGCTATAAAAACATTAGTGCCTTTAACAATGGTTTTGGTTAAAGTTTGCTTCATTTTTTCTTTATCCAACATGGTTTATAAAGCTAAAGCAATGTCTAAATAAACATAAATATCATCGGGTAATTCATCGCCTTTTTTGGTAGCACGTTTATGACCAGTTCTTACTATAATTAAATTGCTGTCAGGTACTGCAAAAATGTATTGTCCACGAATACCTCTGCAATAAAATATTTCGTGACCTTTGTGTTTCATAATCCACCATTGGTAACCATACTTGTCGTTTGGTTTGCCCTCTGTATCTTTTAAATTAGCAAATTGAATGGATTCGTTCACGTACGAAGAATCCAAAAGTTGTTCGCCATTCCAATTGCCTTTATCTCTGTAAAGCTTTGCAAATCGAGCAAAATCGCGGGCAGTAGCATACCAGCAGCAACTTACTTTTTCCATTCCATCGGCTTTATCCAAACTCCAAAAAGCAGGTTGCTCGGCACCTATTTTTTGCCATAAATTTTCAGCAGCAAAAGCAGAAATACTTTTATCTCCCAAAACTTTTTTCAAAATAATTCCGAGTAATTGCGAATCGCCACCTTTGTATTTCCAAGTAATTCCAGGCGTTTCTTTCACTCCCGATTTTAAAGTTAACGCATTTACGTCATCGCCATAATAGGCTTCACTTGGCCATGCCCATGGACTTGAATAAGTTTCATCAAAATCAACGCCACTGCTCATGGTAAGCAAATGTTTAATGGTAATTTTTGCTTTGTCACCTTCCTTATAACTATCAATATAATTTCCTACTGGCTCGTCAACCTTCTTTATTAAACCTTGTTTGATGGCAATGCCAATTAAAACCGCTGTAAAACTTTTGGCCATACTGAACGAATTGGTCACACTTTTATCATTGTATTGTTCCCAATAATTTTCATAAATAATCGAATCGTTTTTGATAACCAAATAAGAAGTTGTTTTAAAATCTTCCATTTTTTTCATCAAAACTGCATCTATTTTTGCTTTGTTATAATTAACCGAAACTGGCCATGATTGTGGTTTTGTGGCCTTCATTTCTCTGAATGAAAATGAATTGAGTTCATCAATATCTGGACTTAATTTACCACTAAAAATAGTCATGGCAAATACGCGGTTTAAAAATGTTTTGCCAGTTACTAATATGGCAACTTCGCTTATAAATAGCAATGTAATGATTGCAATTAAAAACCATTTGATGAATTTCATATTTTGTGTTTAATTATTTAAAAAAGACTCCAAATATAAAAATATTTGTGAAATATGGTTGGTTCAATATTGTGAATTACATTTAAATAATATGGGTATTTTGTATAAATCAACAAAAAAGGGTTTTTGAAGAATTTGACTATTTATTTTTATTTTCAATTAATAAAGAAATATTTGATGAATTGATTCTTATAAATTTTAAATTCAATTTATTTCAGGAATTTACATTAATTCCAAACCTTGGTTCCTTCAGTACAATTTTTACAAATATCAATTTCCTTGCGGCTCTTTAAAATAGCCGTTCTAAACCGATTGTATTGTTCGTTTTGCCAAACAGCTTTAAAGCTAAAATCAGAAACATTTCCAAACTGATGCGTGGCATCTTTATCAAAACAACAAGGAACCACCAAACCATCCCAAGTAATTACACTTCCCCGCCACATTCGCCAACACTGATTAAGTAGCTTGTTTTTTATTTTATAACCGTCTTCAGTTTTGGTATATCGGCTCAAATCTTCGTTGGTTGGTATAAAATCATCGCTGGTTTCATAGTCATAAATCTGAGCAGTTTTTATTCCTAACTCATCAACTCCAATTTTTTTTGCTAATTTTTTTATCTCAGGAATTTGATGTTCGTTGTGCTTAAAAGCAATGAACTGCCAAATAATATGTG
>JBMOGB010000372.1:0-3777 GCA_049318585.1 Bacteroidia bacterium
ACAAAAACGCATCTTGAGCTGGAAAACATTGAGAAATTGCAACGAATTGATGAGCAGAAGTACCAACCCAATGGAGGAACACCACTTTATGACGCAATCGGTCAAAGTGTAAACAAACTACGTCGAACAACTGATCTGGTTCCAAATTGCAATGTGCTGGTTACCATTCTGACTGATGGCGAAGAGAACGCATCTCGCGAATACAGCGGAGCAGCTATTAAAGCGCTTATTGAAGAAATGAAGGAGAAAAAATGGACATTTACCTACATCGGCACGGAACACGATGTGGAAAAAGTGGCACACAATCTGTCCATCAACAACACCATGAAATTTGATAAAAGTGAGGCTTCTATGAGCAATATGTTTATAAAAGAGTCAAAAGCCAGACATGCCTATTTTAACAAGATTTCAAATAATGAAAATGTGGAAAGCAATTATTACGAAGAAATTTGAGAATTGAGAATTTAGAATTAGGAATTGAGAATTAAGAATTCTTTTCTGTAAGTGAATTAAATAATAAAATCAGTAAAAAGCATTTTTAAATTTGTTACCTGCCGGTAGGAAGGAAACTTCCGATTCACTCTTGCCGGCACATTTGTTCAACTTTTAATTCTTAATTCTTAATTTTCAACTTTCAACTTTCAATTAAAATTAATCGCTACTGCCAAAGGCAGTTAAATCTACCTGAGGCAGATGAATGTGCTGCGCACACGACGAAAAATTAGTTGTTAGCGGTTTGTTGCTTTTGTCCTAAACTTTTTTTTTATTAATTAGTCTTGTCAATTTGGGGATATAGTGCCGTACTATACTCATCTTTCAATGAAGCAAAATCAAGTTTAATTAAGTTTAATAAACGTTTCGCTTAAGCCAAGTTTTTGTAAATGCTTTAAAAGTTTTTCAGCTTCTTTTCCGCCCTTTTCAGCATGGTGTAATAACGTAAACCCGTGTGGACCTTTTGAGTTCAAGAGATTTGGATACGCTTTAAGTAAAGCTTTTACAATATCTGTTTTTCCAAGCATTGTTAGTGCAAAAATGTCTGTTCTTGCACCAAGTGAAATTAGAAAGTTGGCTGTTTCTTTTAGTCCCATATGTGCTGCCGCACCGAGAGCAGTTTCAAAATCACCATTTCCCCAATCCCATGAAGCATTTAAAAGTAATGGCTGTTCTTTTACCATTTCATTTACCTTGTTAAAATCTGAATGAGCAATTTTTACAAACTCATATACTGTTTTCGGGTCAATTTGTGGTGGCGTTTCTTTTTTTTGTGAAAGAACCAAGTTTGGAACTAACGAAATTCCTGTTGAAAAGACAAACACTTTTTTTAAAAATGCTTTTCTTGAAGTCAAATTGTCCATAATATTTAGATTTTAAGTTGTTTTTGTTTTTAGTATCGTTAGTTGTAATGACCACAAACGTTTTGCATCTACAAGAAGTTGGCGATTTCGGAGACGAAAACTTTCTGCCACCACCGAACTTAATACGAAGCACAAAGCTTCATTTAAGCACTGAACTGCCAATTTCTTGTAGGTGCTGTTATGCGAATACCTGACTACATGCACGAAGAAATGCCGGCCATATATTCGCATACTTTATTTTACAACGATAAGTTTTTTCGTTGCAATAAAATCTGCTTTTTGAATTCGTACAACATAAATTCCCGCCTGAAAATCTTGCGTGCCTATGTCTATCTTTTGCAGATCGCTTTCAAAGGTTGAGTAAATTATTTTTCCGTTAACATCGGCAATGGTTATTTCAACTTTTTGGTTGTCGACCCCTAAATCGATAGTAACATGGTTGTTTGCAGGATTAGGAAATACTTTTATGCCTTCATTTTTGTTCATCTCATTAATACCTGTAAGTGTATTGTCATAGATATCAACAACTGAAGAAAAACTAGTTCCATCGGACCCACCCGCACAAAAAACTTTGCTACCGATTGCAGTCGCACTTAAACTTCTTCTTGCTAAAGAGAGATTCTCAGTTGTCCAGAGACCCGTGCTGTTATCATAAATATCAACTACTGAAGAAGCACTAGTTCCATCGGACCCACCCGCAAAAAAAACTTTGCTACCGATTGCGGTAGCACTTAAACTACTTCTTGCTAAAGAGAGATTGGCGGTTGTCCAGAGACCCGTGCTGTTGTCATAAATATCAACAACTGAAGAAGCACTTGTTCCATCGGACCCACCTGCAAAAAAAACTTTGCTACCGACTGCGGTTGCACTTAAAGTATGTCTTGCTACAGAGAGATTGGCGGTTGTCCAGAGACCCGTGCTGTTGTCATAAATATCAACTACAGAAGAATTTACCCCCAAAACACCAATTCCAGCGGACCCACCTGCAAAAAAAGCTTTGGTGCCGACTGCGGTTGCACTTAAAGTATGTCTTGCTACAGAGAGATTGGCGGTTGTCCAAAGACCCGTGCTGTTGTCATAAATATCAACTTCAGAATAAACAAGAGAAGCAAAAGGACCAACCAATTTACCACCAGCAAAAAAAACTTTGGTGCCGACTGTGGTAGCGCTTAAATAATCTCTTTGCCTAGAGAGCTTGGCGGTTGTCCAGAGACCCGTGCTGTTGTCATAAATATCAACAACATTAGAAGCACCTCCCCTCCACCCTCCTGCAAAAAAAGCTTTGGTACCGACTGTGGTAGCACTTAAATTATCCCTTGCTACAGATAGATTGGCGGTTGTCCAAAGACCCGTGCTGTCGTCATAAATATCAACTACAGCAGAAAGGTAACCAAATGCAGAATCGGTAGTCCCACCTACAAAAAATACTTTGGTACCGACTGCGGTAGAACTTAAACTACTCCTTGCTACAGAGAGTTTGGCGGTTGTCCATTGCGCATTAGCGTTTTGCACGTTTGTCATCATTACTGCCATCAGCAGTAGAATTGTTGTTGCGATTGTTTTCATTATGGTTAAATTCTGAAATTAGAGTGATTTTTTTTATTTTTTTAAATTGTCCGTATCAAAGATACACTGTTTGAAGTTCCGAGACCGCAAACGGGTTTCGCTAACGTTCCGCGCATAGGCCTAGTGCGGGAATTTGAAGAACGTCAGCTTGGTAAAAGTACGACAGATTATTAGAATTCCAAATGATTGAATCGCTACACAGCTCGCATTAGGCTTATGCGCTGTTAGTGGCTGGCTTGTAAGTATCTTCTATTTACTATCTATTTTCAATACGGTTTTAGTTTTCTCTAAAGGAGACTTATGATTGATTTTGTGTAATCATTTTTCTGATTAAAGAAATTTGTCCTAAGTGATAATAGCTGTGTTCGATTACACCTTCAATATTTCTTAAATAGTTGCCATACTTTTCATCTACAAACGTTTGATCAAAAATCATGTCATCCATTTGTTCAACTTTTTCAATAAATGTTTCAGAATTACTTATAAAGTCAGAAATTAATTTATTCCAAGCTTCTTCTGAACTAATTTCGGGCATGTTAAAACTATACTTATCTTTAATTTCTAGTTGTCCTCCATTAAAGACATTTAGTATTCCTTCAAGATAATAGTTGATATGAAAAGTCAACAAAGCAATAGTATTTAGACTATCAACTTGTTGAATAGCCTGTTCCCAACTAACACTTAATATCTGTTCTTTAAAGTTTGTGTTAGCTATCCATTTTCCACTCAGTAGAACTTCTTGAAGTCTGTTTGCAATTGTTAAATTTCTTTTCATTTACTGTGTTCTTGAATATTAAGTTTAGCCAGCTTGCCACTAACTCTAAGGAATGTTAATCTTTTCCCTCTCCAAACAAAC
>JBMOGB010000373.1:0-3772 GCA_049318585.1 Bacteroidia bacterium
TCTGGTGTTATAGTTCTGTTAGTCAATGTAATATTTTTTTTAAATTGAGAACGATATCAATTTTATGTAAATTCATTTTTTCAGGTTGAATAAAACCAAAAAAATCGTTTAAAACGATATAAAAAAAGCGAAAAATTTAGCTTTTTTTAAAAAGCAGAATTGACCCGCAGCAAATTGCTGGGGTCAAGTCTGTTATTTAGTGATTGAAATTATTTAACTTCAACTTCAGCACCAGCTGCTTCTAGAGTAGCTTTTAAGCTTTCAGCTTCTGTTTTATCAACACCAGTTTTGATTGCTTTTGGAGCACCATCAACTAATTCTTTTGCTTCTTTTAAACCTAATCCAGTTAAGTCTTTTACAACTTTAACTACATTTAATTTAGCTTGACCAGCATTTTTCAATATTACATCGAAAGAAGTTTGCTCAACTGCTTCAGCAGCAGCAGCAGCAACAGGTGCAGCAGCAGCAGCTGCAGCAGCTGGCTCGATACCATACTCGTCTTTTAAAATTTTTGCTAATTCATTAACATCTTTCACTGAAAGGTTAACTAGTTGTTCTGCGAACGCTTTTAAATCTGCCATGATTGTATTGTTTATTTTTGTTTTTTTTGATTAATAAATTTATTTTTTTCTGAATTATTCAGGACGCTCAGATAACGTTTTTACTAAGCCTGCAATTTTTCCTCCGCCTGAAGCTTGTAATGCACCAATAACATTTTTAACTGGACTTTGTAATAAACCAATGATTTCACCAATAAGCTCGTTTTTAGTTTTAAGAGCCATCAATGTATCTAATTGATTGTCGCCAATAAATATATCAACGTCAATTGCTGCACCTTTTAAATAAGGTATTGCTGTTTTTTTACGGAATGCTTTAATTGCCTTTGCAGGCTCTTTCATTTCGTGGCAAAACATAAGTGCAGTATTACCAACTAGGGTTTCACTTAATTTACCAAAATCTCTACCACTGCGTTCCATTGCTTTTTCAATCAATGTATTTTTTGCAATTTGCATAGTAATACCTGATTTGTAAAGTTCACCGCGTAATAGGCTTGTTTGTTTAGCATTTAAACTAGCTACATTAGTTACATAAATATTCTTAAACTCGTTAAATAAACCAGCCAAGTTATCTATCACTTCATTTTTTTCGTGTTTTGTCATAACTGTTGTTTTATAAAATTAAATGCCAGGAATTGATTTAGTATCTACTGAAAGACCAGGGCTCATGGTACTACTAAGGCTTACACCTTTTAAGTAAGTTCCTTTTGCTGCCGATGGTTTTAGTTTGTTAATTGCTGAAATTAATTCAACTGCATTTTCAAATAATTTTTGTGGTTCCATTGATGATTTACCAATTGATGCGTGGATTGCTCCTTCTTTATCAACTTTAAAATCAATTTTACCAGCTTTTACTTCTTTAACAGCTTTACCAATTTCCATAGTAACTGTACCTGATTTAGGGTTTGGCATTAAATTACGAGGTCCAAGTATTCTACCTAGTTTACCTAATTTAGCCATTACCGAAGGCATTGTTACAATAATATCAATGTCAACCCATCCTTGCTCAATCTTTTGGATGTATTCATCCAAACCTACATGGTCTGCTCCAGCTTCGCGTGCTTCAGCTTCCTTATCAGGAGGCACTAATGCTAATACGCGAACGTCTTTTCCAGTGCCATGTGGTAAACTTACCACACCGCGTACCATTTGATTGGCTTTTTTAGGGTCAACTCCCAAGCGTACATCAATATCTACAGATGAATCAAATTTAGTATAAGAAATTTCTTTAACTAATTTTGACGCGTCAGACAAAGTGTATTTTTTGTTTATCTCAATTTTCTTGAGAACTTCTTTTCTTTTTTTGCTGATCCTTGCCATTGTTTTACTTTCTAAAAATTAATTTTGAAATGGACTATCACCCGTAACGGTAATGCCCATAGAGCGAGCTGAACCTGCTACCATTTTCATGGCTGATTCTACTTTAAAGCAGTTCATATCTTGCATTTTATCTGCTGCTATATCACGTACTTGATCCCAAGTTACTGAACCAACTTTCTTACGGTTAGATTCAGCAGAACCACTTTTGATTTTTGCAGCATCCAGCAATTGAGAGGCTACTGGAGGTGTTTTAATAATAAAGTCGAAAGACTTATCACTATAAAATGAAATTACAACTGGTAATATTTTACCAGGTTTATCTTGGGTACGAGCATTAAATTGCTTGCAAAACTCCATGATATTTATACCTTTTGAACCTAATGCAGGTCCAATTGGGGGTGCAGGGTTAGCGCTTCCGCCTTTTACCTGCAATTTTACATATCCTACTAATTCTTTTGCCATTTTGTTTATTTATAAAAATTACTTTTTTGTTTGCAAATAATCTTGATCGTGGAAAGCAGCATCAATCATATTTTTTAACTTAAAAGCAGTTATTTTACTTTTCTTTTTCTACTTGTACAAAGTTTAACTCTAATGGAGTTCTTCTTCCAAATATTTTCACCATTACTTTTAGTTTCTTTTTCTCTTCACTTACCTCTTCAATCACACCATCAAAACCACTAAAAGGACCATCAATTACTTTAACAGTTTCACCAACAATATATGGTTCATCCATTACTTCTCCTTGTTCACCTATTGCATCTACATTTCCTAAAATACGCGCAACTTCTGATTGACGTAAAGGAACTGGGGTAGATTTACCACCTAAAAAACCAACAATTCCATTAATTGATTCAATTGTATGTCCTACTTCACCAACTAACTCAGCTTGTATTAAAATGTATCCTGGTAAATATGCTTTTTCTTTAGCTACTTTTTTACCATTTTTTACTGTATATACTTTTTCAGTAGGTATTAATATTTGTGGTACATGAACACTTAAACCTGCTCTTTCAAGCTCAATTTCTATTTGAGCTTTTACCTTCTTTTCTTGTCCGGTAATTGCTCTGGCTACATACCATTTATATTGTTCTTGTATCATTTTTTGATTTGATTACTTGAATATTTGGTAAAAAAACCCTAAACCGCCATTACTAATTAAATCCATGATGAAAATAATAAATGCAATTAATAAAGATGCAATCATTACAATAATAGTACTTTCTTGTAACTCACCCCAAGTAGGCCAAGTTACTTTATTCATTAATTCATCGTACGATAATTTCACGTATTCTTTAATTTTATTCATAGTTTTTTGTGTTTACAATATTACTTGTTATCACTTTAATATTTAGCAGGAGTGGAGAGATTCGAACTCCCATCAGCGGTTTTGGAGACCGACATTCTACCCTTGAACTACACTCCTAAATTTCAAATGTATATAGACAATAAATTTTGGGCAGAAACAAGTTCTACCCAAAATTCAATTGTAAATATTATAAAAATTATTATTTCAATATTTCAGTAACCTGACCAGCACCTACTGTACGACCACCTTCACGAATAGCAAAACGTAAGTTTTTTTCCATTGCGATTGGGTTGATTAATTTTACAGTAATAGTAACGTTATCACCAGGCATAACCATTTCCATTCCTTCAGGTAAAACTACTTCACCTGTAACATCTGTTGTACGGAAATAGAATTGAGGACGGTATTTGTTAAAAAATGGAGTGTGACGTCCACCTTCGTCTTTTGATAATACATAAATTTCAGCTTTGAATTCAGTGTGAGGCATTACTGAACCTGGCTTGCAAATAACCATTCCTCTACGGATAGCTTCTTTATCAACACCACGTAATAATAAACCTACGTTATCACCTGCTTCACCTCTATC
>JBMOGB010000374.1:0-3770 GCA_049318585.1 Bacteroidia bacterium
TGTGGTCTAGATGGTCTAATTTGTTTTATATAATCAATTGTATCATCTTTATAATATTGAAAATTTGCTAATGAATTTCTATTAACAGCCAAAAATCCTTTTAAAGGCGTAGCTTGATTTATAATAGGAAGCCCGACACCATTTGTTCGTGCTATAGAGTACCTACCACTTGTTGCACTATCAAGTAATGGAGCTATAAGATCAAAACTACTATTTGCAGCTATTGCTCCCATTTGCGCTCTTGGAGTTTCAGAATATTCATTAATATAAGTGGACATACTTAAAAGTCTTTCATTAATTAAATCAGGATACCCTTCAATTCCAGTATCATAATAAGCATTTGTGCCATTTGGCTTAACTCCAGCATCTTGAAACAGCCAACCACCATAAAAAACACCATTATAGCTTGTTGATTTTAAATTTATAGCACAAGTTGCAGCACTTAATCCTAAAAATGGATAAAAAGCTAGTGTTTTGCTCCAAGCATCAGTTGTTTTAAAAGTTAATACCATTGTATTAACTGCATTCTTTTGTATTGTTGATAGTGTTCCACCAGCAGCAATAATTCTATTAAAATACAAAACTGCATCAGCATCATATACAACTGGTGCAGCATCACTTTTATTTGTATAAAAGCTGCTGGTAAATCCTATATTTTTTTTCCCATTACCTAGCATCTATGCAGTAACTATATATTCACAAATTTGTGCTTCGCCAGTAGATTGTTGAATTTGTAAGTTTGAAGCATTAGATGTATTAATTCTAACAGAATAACCAGCCTCTAAAGTTAAACTAGTGCTAGTTCCAATTCTATATGAAAATTTTACGTTTGTACTTAAATTTATTAAAGTAACATATTTACAAGCAGCAGCAGTTAAAGCTACCATTGAAGCTGTTAATGTTTGTCTAGCAAATGTATCTATCAAAATACCACTATTTGTACTTTGTGAACTTGTTGATGTATTAGTAACTATGTCTGCACTATTATTATCTATAAATTGTAAATATTCATTACTTAGTGTTGCTTCACTAATTTGGGTTGCTTGATTAGCAGCTGTTGCATCACCACCACCACTACTAAAAGTAGAAGGTGTTGCAGCTATATAAGTATTGGTTGCAGAGTCCCACAGCATTAGGCCAGTACCAGAATTGGCATCGCCATTAGTAGCTATTTGACCGTTTTTAATTGTTCTTGGATAACTTGAAATTGCCATAATTATTTTTGTTGATAAGATAATACTAATAATTCTGGATTGGTTCCAGCTGTTAAATCAAATTTGATGTTGTATAAACTTTCATCTTTATAACCAGCATACATTGTGTCAAGCACTCCAGAAGGATATAAAGGTAAACTATTAATATAAACTATCACAGAACCAGTATTTACAAAATGATAGCCTAAATCATCTGGATTTTTTTCTATCGCACCAGCTGCATTATAAAATCTGCTACTTGTTGTAAATTTTAATAAATCGTATTTTGCCATGATTATAATTTTTTATCAATGATTGATTTTAAAACTGGTATTACTATAATAGCACCTATTATATATGGTACATATTTTTCTATATAATAGCTAACTATTCCAGCATCTTTTTTAGCTTTGTTTTCTTCTTCTTTTGTTTGTTCTTCAACTGTTTTTACACCTTGTTGTTTTAAAGAAATTTCATCTAATGTTCCAGTTTTAACTGGTATATAATAAGCTTTATTATTACTATCATAAAACATAAGCCAATCTACACTTCTACCAGCTTTAGCAGTAACAATGCTAAATAAAATACCAATCATACTACCAGCTTTTACAGTTGCATAAGGTACAGCAGTATCTAAAGCGTTTCTGTATAAACTAATTTCTTTTTTAGCTCTTATTGGCTTGTCTATTATATCCTTTAATTTATAACTTGCCATTATTACATTGCTCTCAAATTTTCTATTAGCATTTTAAAAAGTGTTGGCTTTTCTTTTGCTACTTTTAGCAATTTTGCTAAATCATTTTCTATATTTGGGTTGATTTTTTTAAACTCAATAATAAGTTCATCAACATTGCTTCCTATTCCTAAATTCATATTGTTTGATTGTGTTGGGTTTGATTGTGTTAAAAATCCAGCTATTAGCATATCTATTAGCTGTGGTAATTTTGCCATTACAGCATTTTGTATTTGGCCAATAGCTCCAATTTCTTCTGGTTCTTCTTCTTCAAAATCTTCTTCTTCATCTAGTTGTTTTTGTAATAAACTATTTTCAAAAGCTAGTCGTTGATTTTCTAAAGCTAAATTCAATTCTTTGGCACTAATAAAATTGTTATTATTAGCTACTGGTGCATTTATATTTCCTTTTACTTTATCGCAAAGCATAAAAGTAAAGCTGGTGGTTCCTCTTAAATTTTTACCACCTTCTTTTGGAAATTCATAAAGCTGTATTGCATAAAGTTGAGAATTTATAGGATTAGATTGCAACATACGTTCTGCCCATTGGTTAAATGCTAGGATTAAATCTGTTTCTTCGCAATCATCTGTTGCTATTTTTTTGAATTTCTCCAGTTTACCTTGATACACACCAATGGCATCAAAATTTAGATTTTCTAAATTTTCGTTTATTGCTTCTACTCCTATAAATTCTGCTAACTTCATAATTTTTTATCTGTTGTAATATACGTTAAATAAAAATGATTTTGCTGCATAGTTAGCAATGGTACCTGACATGGTAACATAGCTTTTTGTCCATACAATATTTTGACCAGCTAAATGTGGTATATCATAAATGATATGTGCTGCTGCACCATAATTTAATCTAACTAAACTCATTGCTGGTACTACAATAAACTCTCCACCGTCATAATATAAAGTTACTGTTGTATCTAATAATTGAGCATAAGCTTGTACTGTTGCTCCAGAACTTGTTATACTAGCAATAGTGCTTGGATAACATTCCATACCAAAAATTGGTCTATTCCTTAAATTTGGTAAATCTGGAAAATAAATTTGCGTTTTAGTATTACCAGTTGGAATTGGCACCTCAACGTACTCTGCGTTCTTAATGATAAAAGCTGTATTTGGCATAATTTTATTTTTTAAAATTGAAGTTTGCAAGTTAATGCAAACTTCTATTAATTGTTACTATTTATTTAAGTTTGAAGCTCCTAATGATAAGAAACCACGAACTGCCAATAAAATTACATAAGATCCACTAGAAGCAGCTGTTAAACCAGCACTCAAGTTTAATGTAATATCTATTTTGCTAGTACCAGATAACTGTAAAGTTGGAACTAATGGATAAAATCCGTCAGTTTGACCATTAAAACTATCAACACCATTTGGAGCAGTAGCACCAGAAGTTGTATAACCATAAGTTAATCCAGTTTGAACTACTGGAGCTTTACGAATACGACTAACTGAATAGTTTTGTAAATACTGAACATTATTAATAGTAGCATTTAAAAAGCTATTATTATACAATGTTTTAAAAGCAGTAGCAGCACCAGAAGCAGTAAAAATAGTTGCATTTGGATAACTGTACCAATCATAAGCAGTATCACTAGTTGAAGATTTAGCACCAATAAAGATACCTAATTCAACAGCTGTAAAAGCATCTGCTCTGTTTAACAAAATAGCTTCTGGATAATTATTAGCATCATCGCCAACAATTATTGGGAAAGTATATTGTGTTTTACCAGTTACTACTGGAACTAATGAACGTAAATCACTTGCAGTTGTTACTGGATTACGTTGTTTTGCTTTGTATGCGTTCTTAATGGTTGCATACGCTTGTCT
>JBMOGB010000375.1:0-3762 GCA_049318585.1 Bacteroidia bacterium
AAACATGTCGATCGGTTTGATTTACAAACTTTGCAGCCAGTTCAGCCTGATGAAGGTTATTGTTTTCCACTTTGCTATATTTTAAATATTTCCTAAGTTTGACAAAGGTAGGGTTTATTTTTTTTTATTTAATGATAATTCAATAATATCATAAAATATAATTGTTTTCAAATCTTATATGTTGACATTTTGAGTTTTAAAATTAATTAAATTATTTTGACTAAAATATCATTCCTCAAAATTGCATATATAGCATTGTAATTCACAAATGAATCAAGTTATTTATCTGTCATTCAAAATTCATAATTATCAAATTTGCTTACTATAATTATTTTTATAATTAACTAAGTATTTTAAAACAAAAGCCATAAGAATGATTTTTTATCAGATAATAGTCTAATTAATATTCAGACAAACAATATCTATACCGTTAACTTTTAGAAACTAACCGATAGCTTTTTTTATCAAGCCGATAGCTTATTATCAATTGTTTTTACTTATTTTAATGTGTAAATTTGTGATATATAAATAATTAAAGCTATGAAAAACTCAGGAATTTATTCAGAAGAATGGTGCGAAATGATTTTCAAAGGTAAAAATCATGAATATGGCGCCTACGAATTAAGAAAGGATCAAGTTAAAAGGCATATTATTGCAGTATTACTTTCTTCGACATTAGTAACAATGGTAATTGGATCACCAATTATTATTAATAATGTATTGAACAAGAAAGATAATACTAAAATGGATGAACGCTATATTCTAAGTGATGTTGTTCTTAATCCACCACAGAAAAAGACAGACGTAGAAGTCTTTATTGAACCTTCAAAAATACATAATTCGATCAAAAATGTTGTTCCAATTATTAGTGAAAATATTGACGAGAGCGATATAATTCTATCTAATGATCAGGTATTTAATGATAGTAGAGTAATTGCAACTGTAACTATTGAGAATCAAAGTGATGATCCTGATGCTAAAATATTAAAGGAAAAAACTATAGTTTCAGAACCAATTGCAGAAGTTACTTACGTTGTCGTAAGTCAAATGCCAAATTTCCCTGGTGGTGATGACGAAATGTTTAAATATTTAAAAACCGCTATGAGATATCCCAGAGAAGCTTTAGAATTAAATATCAGTGGTATTGTTTACACATCATTTATAATTAATAGTTCTGGTAATATACAAGACATTAAAATTCTAAGAGGAATTGGAGGCGGTTGTGATGAAGAAGCTATAAGAGTTTTACTTGGAATGCCAAAATGGAATCCAGGAAAACAAAATGGAAATGCAGTAAATGTTAAACTTACATTACCTATCAATTTCGTACTTAAATAAATAGAAGATTAATTTTCTAAATTAAAAGACACTATCTCATCATAATTTAAATTTACTAAATCAGCATTTATATAAGTTAAAATTCTATAAACCCTGACTAAGCTAAAGCCAGTCAGGGTTTAGCATTTTATTCTTTCACAAATTTACTTATTATACTATTTTTATCATTATATATCTTTACAATATATAAACCCTTTGCAAATCTACTAATATTTATCTCATTTTGTGCTTTATATAGAAGTTGTTGAAGTATCAATTGTCCTTGCATATTATAAATATAAATGATTGTATTTTGTATGTCTATTTGAATAGGGATATTTATTGTAAGAAAAGTTGAAACAAAGTTGGGTTGAATTGTTATTGTATTCGCATTAAATGATTTAGAAGAAGATACAATTGTGTCATTAGCAATGTATAAATCATTGCCGTCCCACATACCATTGTTGTTTTTTACCCAAACAAATATTTTTTCATTTATTGATATACTTGGCTGAGAATTGTATGTAAAATTAGTATCATTAATACAATTATTTAGCTCAGAAAGATTTGTAAAAGCAGTATTAAGACTAGTCCGGCTTAATTGATATATTTTAGTTATAGTATCATTTATTATGTTTAATGAAATATAATATTTTAAACCATCCTTGGAAAGCTGTCCTGGTTCTGCCTGATATCCATAAGGAATATCTATAGTGTCATTTAATGTATAAATATTATTAGCAGTTTTATTAAATTTTAGAATATATTGATTAGTATCAAACTTATATAATAAATATAATTCTTGTTTATTGGGTGTTAATGATGGACCTTTATAGAATCCATGATTACTTCCTTGCAAACTTACAGAAACTGGAATAGCAAACACTGATGAAATGGAACTTCTGGAAGAGTAGAATAGTGAATCATTTAAATAAGATGATTTTATAAAATATATTTCAAGTTCATCATTTGTCAGATAGCAACTCAATGAATTATATGGAAAATTTGAGCTTAGTAATTGTTTGTTGCTGAAATTCTGAGAAGTATTATTTCTGGAGACATAATATAAATTTGATAATCCGTTAGATCCTTGAGAAAAATATAATCTGAGTCCATCAGCAGAAATATATGGATATGCTTCACCGATAGAATCTGAATTTACTTCATTTAAGGCTCTTACATTACCCCAAGAGTATATGTTTTTTGAAATACTAATAGTATTAGCTGATTTATTTCCAGCAACTTGCATTTTAGCAGGAAAAGAATTTAAATCATAAGATTGGGCTTTTAATAAATGATTGAATGTAAGTAATACAATCAATGAAATGTAAATATTTTTCATATTTTCCAATTTACTGTTAGGTTTTCTTTAAAATTATATTTATTCTTTGACGAATTTGCAAATTATACTCTTTTTATCATTATTTATCTTTATAATTTATAAACCCTTTTCTAAACAATTGATATTAATATCTGATTTTAATAGTGTAATGAATTGTTTTAAAAGTAGTTGTCCAATAATATTATATACTGAAAGTGTTGTATCTGGTAAATAAAATTGTTGAACTAAATTAATACTAAATTATTCAATTGCCGGATTAGGATAAAGTTTGAACTAAGTGGTAGTATAAAGATCAGGTATAGAATCATTTTTCTTGTTCAGACAATAATCATAAATAATTACTTTATTCGCTGCCGGATAGCAATTGATCTCACCCAATCTTATCCATGCATCATGTATAGTTTGATTATTTTCAGTAATTTCAACTCCGATAAACTTATTGTATAATGTATTCCAGCAGCCGGAATAACATGTTCCCCATCCAGTCAACATATTATCAATTGCCATATATACTTTTGTATCCTGATAATTTACATCAGTTGAATTTATTGTATCACCATAAGTAAAAATTTTCCCTATATTATAATTATATGCAACAGGATCGCACTGTATGGTTTTGTCAACAGCTATATTACACCCGTTTATAGATTTAATATAAAATTCATCTGTATGAGTAACGGCTGAAAAATCGAAGTATCTGCTAATTACAAAATCATTTTGATTATCCTGATTCATATCTAAAGAAACGGAATCTAATCTATTATAAAATCCGTTTAATGTATCATTTTCGATATTTTTATAATAGAAATTGTTGTAAATCAAACCGGCAGTAAAAACATCAAGCTGAGCATTAACAGTAAAAGATGAAATAAAAAATAAAAGTATAATAAGCAGCTTTTTCATATTTTTTGCACAAAAACTATTATTTGTTCCTTAAAATTAATTCATTTATTGATATAAATCATCTTTCATTCTTTATTTAACAAATTATCAGAGGTTAATTAATAAGTTGTATTTATGAGAGAATAAAGAACAAAAATTTGTTTATCGTATTTGCGATTGTCGCAAGGTATATAAACAAGTATGTTTACTGTATTTGCGAT
>JBMOGB010000376.1:0-3740 GCA_049318585.1 Bacteroidia bacterium
TTTCCAAGGAATTCCTTTCGAAGTAAAAGTACTAATTCCTGAATTGTGTTGTACTAATAACATTAAGTAAAAGAAAATATGCACATTTATACTTTCTCGACTTCGCTCGAAATGACTTTCAACGCAGTCAGTTCGAGCGAAGTCGAGAACAATATATGATTTTTTTTAAAATGCTTAACTTAATGACATTGATGTTGAGCTATTCTTATCACTAAATTTTCGGTAAAACCAGTATAATATTTGTTCAATTTTGAACTAAAAATGATGTAAACAAAATACTTCATAAAAAAAGCCCAAGTCTTTAAATTGATTTATGCTTTAACAGAATTGGGGGTGGCAGTCACGCAAGGCGTGATACGACCTCCACATTAAATAATAAAAAAAAGCCTAACTTTTCAGTTAAGCTTTTTAAAGTCGGGGTGGCAGGATTCGAACCTACGACCTCCACATCCCAAATGTGGCGCGATACCAGGCTACGCTACACCCCGTTTGCAAATTTTTCAAAAGTGCTAAATTTCTGAACTAAGTTTTGCTACTCGCCCCTAAAAATTTGTGCGGTGAGAGAGAGATTCGAACTCTCGATACACTTTGACGCGTATGTCGGTTTAGCAAACCGGTGGTTTCAGCCGCTCACCCATCTCACCAATTGCTTTTTTAAAGGGAGTGCAAATGTAGCATTCTCAAGCAAACAACAAAACTTTTTTTACTATTTTGCGAAATATTTTTTTAAATGATTTTATATGAAATAGTTAATAAATAAAATTGCTTTGAATACTAGTTAGTTATAGTAAGTATTATGTAAAAATTCTAATTCTTGATTTTTGAATAATAATATGCAAATAAATTGTTCGTTAATTAGCAAAAAAAATAAACTTTAGTCATGGCAAAAGATAAAGTAGTAAATTATAAATATCGCGACTTAAAAATATTTGGTAGTACTGAATGGTTAGCGAATAATGAAAAAAAATACAGACAAGTTTACGACCTTTCTGAATGTACCTTTATATATTGTGAACTTTCATTTTTCAATAAACTATTTGATGAAAAAGAATGGGATGTAAAAATTAGTTTGAAGTGTGTAAAGCAAGATGATAGTTCTGAAATTTGTACGCTTACCGCTGATAGAACAATAAAAAAAGAAGAAAATATTGTTTATGTTAGAGAAGGTTGGGGTGTAAAAAGTTCAGGTACTTATTGGAAAAAAGGTGCTTATAGGTGGGAGGCTTGGATTGATGGTGTTTTTATAGCCGAAAAAGCATTTTATATTATAGATGTGGGTGTAGTTACAGAAACCGAAAACCCTTATTTTAATATAAAAAGTAATAAACTTTACGAAGGAACCGAAACCAATATTTCAAAAGAAGAGCGCAATTATTTAAGTGCTTTTGATACCAAAGAAACAAGGTATGTTTGGCTTGAAATGGTTTCGGAAAATTTAGTAAAAGGCGATGAAAAATGGCCTTGTGAATTAATATTTAACTTTAAAACCCGTTCTGGTCAACTGAAAGGTTCGGTTGAAAAAATATTTTTTGTTGACCCCTCAGAGCCAGAATTTGAATGTAGTATTGGTTGGGGAAATGATTTGAAAGGAACTTGGGGGTTAGATTATTATACCATAGAAGTTATTTTTATGGATCAGCTAGTGGCAAGTATTTTATTTGATGTTGGTAATGAGTTTTTAATTGAACCAAAAGTAAAAGAAGTGAAGGTAAAACCTAAACTTATTGCTAAAAACATAGAAGTTGAAAACACTCCTGAGAACATTGAAAACATTATGCACGAGCTTGATCATTTAATTGGGCTTGATTCTATAAAAAAGAAAGTAAAAGAATATACAACTTACCTGAATTTTTTAAAAATTAGGAAAGAAAAAGGATTTGACGATTCTGAAAAAATAAACTTACATGCAGTATTTACAGGTAATCCTGGAACAGGAAAAACTACTGTTGCAAAAATGCTTGGTAAAATTTATCATCAATTGGGTTTGTTAAGCAAAGGACATGTAATAGAAGCCGATAGGAGTGATTTAGTTGCTGAATATATTGGTCAAACTGCACCTAAAACCAAAGAAATTATTAAGCGAGCTAAAGGTGGAATTTTATTCATAGATGAAGCGTATGCTTTGGCCAGAAAAAACGATGACAGCAAAGATTTTGGTAAAGAAGCCATTGAAATTTTACTAAAAGAAATGAGCGATGGTGATGGCGATATTGCCATTATTGCCGCAGGCTATCCCGATGAAATGAATAGCTTTTTAGAAAGTAATCCGGGAATGAAAAGCAGGTTCCAAATGTTTTATGATTTCCCTGATTATTTACCAAAAGAATTACTTTTAATAGCCGATTATTCTACTCAAAAAAGAGGCATCAAATTCAATGAATTTTCAAAGGAATTGATGTTTAAAAAATTGGTAGATGCATACCGCGATAGAGACAGAATGTTTGGAAATGCGCGTTATGTTAACAGTTTAATAGACGAATGTAAAATGAACATGGGCTTGCGTTTAATGCAGTCGCCAAACCCAAGCGAGTTAAGCAACGACATTTTAAGTACTATTGAAACTGTAGATATTGAAAAAGTTTTTGGTATCAAACATAAGTCAATAACTGATATTCCAATTGATGAAGAATTACTCACTGCATCGCTTAAAGTTTTACATAATTTAATAGGTTTAGATACAGTAAAAAATGAAATAGATGAGTTGGTTAAATTGGTTCGTTTTTACCGTGAAATAGGCAAAGATGTTCGCCAATCGTTTTCGTTACATACAGTGTTTACAGGTAATCCTGGAACAGGTAAAACCACAGTGGCGCGTATTTTAGCACAAATTTATAAAGCACTTGGAATTTTAGAAAGAGGTAATTTAGTGGAATGCGATCGACAAGATTTGGTTGGAGGATTTGTGGGTCAAACGGCTTTAAAAACCAACGAAGTTTTGAACAGAGCAATGGGAGGCGTTTTATTCATTGATGAAGCTTATGCTTTAAGCGAAGGTGGTGAAAATGATTTTGGCAAAGAAGCAGTGGAAACTATTTTGAAAAAAATGGAAGATTCGCGTGGCGATTTTATTGTAATTGTAGCTGGTTATACCGATAACATGAAAAAGTTTTTGGAAAGTAATCCAGGTCTAAAAAGCAGGTTTGATAGAGAAATGCAGTTTGAAGATTATGATGCTTTGCAATTGCACGATATAGCTTTAAAAATGCTTGCTAATAATGCCATTAAACCAACCGAAGAAGCATCAAATCATATCAAATTATACAGCGAAATGATGTATCAAACTAGGAATAAATTTTTTGGAAATGCACGCAGTATTCGCAAAATAATTGAAGAAGCAATAAAAAATCAACATTTGCGATTAGCAAAAATTCCTGCTACAGAACGAACTTCAGAAATGATTTTTGAATTGGTGTTAGATGATGTAAAAGAATTTAAAATTGATGCAATAAAACCAGAAGAAAGAAAATCAATAGGATTTAATTAGTACAAACCGATGCCTTCGCATATTAACCGATGCTTTCGCTCTGAGCGAAAGCATCGGTTGCGTTTCAAAGTCAATAGTTATACATTCAAAGCAAAATAGAAATGGAAACAAGAAAAACACATTTGAAACCTGAATGTTTTTATCATATTTACAACAGAGGAATCAATGGTTGTAACATTTTTATTGAAGATAAAAACTATGATTACTTTTTGCTTAAATATGCGATATATGTTTATCCATTTGTTGAAACACATGC
>JBMOGB010000377.1:0-3729 GCA_049318585.1 Bacteroidia bacterium
TTACACTTTTAAAATTTTGAATTCGAGAATTGACATAGTTGAATGTGCCTTTAATCTCTGTTGCACCAATTTGATTAGATGCATGTTGTCTATATAAAATCGTTGAATTATTAACATAACCAGTTTTTCCAAGTTTACTAACACAAAGTCCAATCCACGAATCATGCATAGTTGCGTTTGGCGATATTGGTAAGCTAATATCTATTGCTTTCCTGTTTATTAACATTGTACAACCTGTAATGCCATTGCAAACACCTAAATAATTGAAATTTGATAATAATTGGGGATTTAATTTTGAAAATTTCCAAAAAGAATCATGTATTTTTTGAAAGTTATTATTTACAACAGTTAAATCAGTATGTACCAAAATTGGAAGATTAGGAAATTCGTTTTCTAATTCTTGCATTTTGGAAAAAGTAATTTCAATTTTATTTGGAAGCCAAACATCATCATGGTCACAAAACATTATATATGAAGCATTACTATAAGTTAGTAAATACTCAAAAGATTTGATCACCCCAACATTCTTATTTTCAACAAACAGCTTAATTTTTTCCGGATATTTTATTTGCAAATTCTTTAAATATTCCAACGTTCCATCAGTTGATCCATCATCTCTGATGAGTAAATTCCATAGAGTGTAAGTTTGATTAAATAGTGAATTTATCTGTGATTCAAGATGTTTTTCACTATTATATGTCGAAAGTAATATATCAATTGATTTTTGCATATAGTGCTTAGTTAACAAATTCTATCAAAGTTGTTTTTAAAAATTTTCTTTTTGACCTTGATATTAATTGTAAAACTATAATTTTAAATAATTGAATTTTTTGATTTATCTGAGCAAAAACACTTAATTCCTTTGCGAATCTCTTCTGAGATTGTAAATACAATTTGTATCTATTTAAACTCATAGAATTTTCCATATCTAATAATGATAAATCTTGTTCCAGAATACAATTCATTATGTAGATAGGCTTATTTAACTTATAAAATTCATAAAAATACCAATGATCCTGCATGTCAAGTGGATATTTTGACGAAAACCCACCAATAGATTTCATATTATTAACTTGTAATAATGTGGCTGAATTATATGCTGAAATACATCGTTTTTTATCTGAATTTTCACCTACTGTTTTATATGTAATATATGGACCAAATGTAGGAGAAAAAACAATTGGTGACAAATGTAAACTATTCTTTTTTAATACAGGTACAACAGCTATATATTTAGTATTTAAACTGTTATTCTCAAGAAAATATTTTATTTCATTTAAATAATCAATTGTAATATTTGTGTCTTGGTCTAATAGCAATAACCATTTTCTATTCTTTTCAATGGCCCTGTATAAAGCATAATTATATGCTCCAACAAGCATATTATTTCCCGTTGAATTAACAATCAAATAGTTATCAACATCAGGAATTATTGTATCAGCATCGTTATTATATATAATTAGCTCATAATCAATTGATATTTGATCTAGATTTTTCGTAAGGGTAAGAAATGATTTACTTTCTTCCAACGTACATCTATATAGAACAATTACTATTTGAATAGAATCAGCCATTATTTTTTAAACTAATGAATTTTTGTTTTTCAAATATTTTATACTTACTGGCAAAAAATGGAAGTGATAAAATTACAATTTGCTTTAAAAATCCCGAAAGATTAGTCAGCAAAACTTCCGCAACATATTGTAATACAATTGATAATGCCAAAGTTGAAAAAATCAGAATATACAATACAGAGCCTTTTTGAGCTTTTTTGAAAATCCAGCCTAATATGAATCCATATAATAATGCGAAGATTCCAACACCCCAATATCCGAAATCCTTATAAAATGGATACATAATCGTATATGTATTTGTGAATACAGGCTTATGAATAAAAGGTAAAATGGGTTCTATAGGTTTTACGTCCGATATTCCAAGTTTATATGTAACAGCATAATATAATCTAAATACATCTTCACCCCAATTATAAGCAGTTCCAGGCAAAACAGTATCAAAAGCAGGCATGCTACTCAACAAATACAACACTACAAAATCATTTCTGTCATCAGAATCCATTTCAATAGAAGTACGAATTGATTGTAAAGCGACAAATGAAAGTAATAGAACGACTAAACCAAGAAAAAAATGTTTAATAGAAACTTTGTTTTTGAAAAAGAGAATACATATTGTTTTAACAAAAAAATCAAGAAAAACAATTTTCGACATCGTCAAAAAACCAAAAGCAAGTATAATGATTATGAGAACAATAACTTTTGATCTGTTCTTTTTTGACAAATAAAAAAGCTCAATTGTATAGGAAACTTGCCAAATAATAATGTGAATTCCATCATATACTTCTTTAAAATGTTTGGTTTGACCTAATGCTGCAAGTCTTAAGTCAGTACTCCAACTACCTGAATCGCCTAAAGCTAATGCATCGCGAACAAACAATAAAAACATTGGAAAAGTAAGGATGGATATCCAGAAAAAGATATTTCTGACAAATTGACTTGGCTCAGGATTTTCAATTTTGAAATTTACTGATTGGATTAATAATGAAGTAATACACAAAATACTTATCCAAATACTTAAAGAAACCAAGAATTTTGTAGATAATGGTGGTAAATTATGATGCAAAAGCCAAAAAAGTGACAAAACAATAATCCATACAGCCGAAGTTATTACCCCTGGCGCAAGGAAATTGTTTTTTGATGTAACTAAACTTAATACTACTAATGAAATACAAAGTAAAAATACTATGATCATAGAACGACCTTTCTCTTTTTCAATCTGTGAAACAATAATACAAATACAAAAACTATCTCAAGCACTTCAGCTATAACATAACCCCATGCTGCGCCGTAAATGCCTACTTTGTTAATCAAAAAATAGTTTGCTATAAAACTAAATGTAAATACTAAAATTCCAATATAGGGTGCATATCGTTGTAATTGTAATCCATACATTCCCTGAACTGTTAACATGCTTGCAATCATAACTAAAAAAGGCAATAAGGACAAAATTCGTAATATATAAACTGATTCTGCAAAATTAGGGCCTAATAATATATTAACTATTAGCTCAGAAAAAACAAATATGAACAAACTTGAAACAAAAGCAAATATCCCCACTATTTTAAATGACTTTTTATAAAAACTTAATCCCTCCTCCAATGATTCATTAAATTTTCTACTGATATACGGAAAAAGCGCAACATTAATTGGATAACTTGATATCATTAATGCAGCCATTATAATGCGATATGCTCCAGAATAAATTCCAAGTTCATGTTCCGAAACAAAAAAACCAAGCATTGTAAGCCCTATTGCAGTATAAATATTTGAAAAAAAATTGTTAATAAATATTGGAAAGCCTTTTATTACTACTTTTTGCTCATTTTTAAATGTTGGATACATTTTGTAATTTACAATTACATAAACCATTGCACTTGCTCCAACTACTATATAAGAGGACGAAAGAATTAACAAATAATTTCTATAATCAGCTTGTTTACATATAAATAGAAAAATTAAAATTAGTCCTAATAACTTGATTGCAAAATTGAAAAGTGTAATTTTACTCATTTTCTCAATTCCTTGAAAAAACCATGAAGGAAACATTACAAATCCTACATTAATCAATGCAGCATAAAAATAAAGCATTCTGTCATTTTCTACCTTTTCAAATGTAAATGCCAACACTCCAAGAACAACAAATGTTACAATAAGT
>JBMOGB010000378.1:0-3713 GCA_049318585.1 Bacteroidia bacterium
ATAAAATAGATGCTACTTCAAATGGTAAAGTATAATCTTTATAAAGTTTCATTCCTATATTTTTTACGTAACCAATTTCCGATAATTGCGGAGCAACATAAGGTGCTGGCATGCTACTGCGCATGGCAGCAATTACAATTAAAAACAAAGCTCCACCTGCTATTACAGCTCCAAATTTTAGCAATGTTGGTTTATGTGGTTCTGTTTCTTTGTTTAAATTTAAAAGCATTACAGTAAATAAGAATAAAACCATTATAGCTCCCGAATAAACTATAATATGTACAACCGCTAAAAATTGAGCGTTTAGCATTACAAAATGCCCAGCTATAGTAAAGAAACATACTATTAGCCAAAGAACGCTATAAATTGGATTTTTACTGAAAACTACAAATAATGAACTTAGCAGTGTAAATGCAGCTAGTGTATAAAATATAAATTGACTAATCACCATATTGTTTATTAAGACCGCGCAATGATAATGCAATACTCTTTAATTTTCAAAACACTTTGCTCATGGTTTACCTTATGTGGAAAGATTTTTAGTTGATTTTGTTAATTATACAAAAATTACATGCTAAAAATTATATTGTATTATGCATAAAGTTGTAAAAAATTGGTGATAAAAGAATCAAAATTTTATAGCAATAAATTCATTAATTAATATTCTATTTGTAAAATACAAATTATTGATGTTTTATTATTAATATTTCAAAATAGTTTTATTTGAAATAAAAAAAAATATGGATAAATCAAAATCATTAGAACATAAAATACTCATAAAAGTCACCTTTTATATTTCCATGATGTCCATAGTTGCAACTATGGCAAACTTGCCTATTGGAATGTATCAAACTGCCATTGTTACTATTTTTGGTTCATTATTTTATTTTTTAGTTTATTTGTTTTTAAAATCACCAAAATCAATTTTCCTGAAAAATGATTATATAATTATTTCATTTAATGTTTACTGTATATTGCTTTGGTTTTTTAACGATGGCTCTAATGGAAGTACCATTTTATTGTTTATAGTAACTTATACCATTTCTTCATTTATAATTCAAATAAAAAAGCAATTTTACTTTACAATTGGAAGTATATTAACTGTTGTGTTTTTGTATATTATTGAGTATTTTTATCCAAACTCTGTTTTACATGTTTATTCGTCAAGAACTGATAGATATTTAGATATTACTTTAACTTTAGTTTTTGTTTTTATTATGCTAAAGCAATTAATTGGCATTATTAAAGTAAATTTCAATAACGAAAGAAAGCAAGTAGAAACTAAGAATATAGAACTTGAAAACAGTAAGAATGAATTAACAAAAAGTAAGGAATTCTTTAGTAAATTAGCAGAAAGTATTCCTGGTGTAAGTTTTCAATATGAAAGCACCGAAAAAGGAAAAACAAAATTTAATTATATTAGTGGTTCAGTTGAAAGTTTATATGAAATTTCACCTGAAGAAGTGTATAAAAATCATTATGTTTTATTCAGAATGTTATCGAAAGAAATGCTGAAAAAGTTTGTTGATGACTTGCATTATTCATTTGAAAATTTAACACCTTTTGTAAACGAGCATGTAATTACAACTCCAAGTGGTAAAATTAAGCATATATCTACACTTGGAAAGCCTGAAAAACAACAAAATGGATCGGTAGTTTGGTATGGTTACAGTAAAGACATTACCGATAGAAAAAAGGAAGAAGAAAAACTCCAAAAAAGTGAAAGTAATTTTAGATTTATTAGTGAAAACACTTCGGATGGAATTGTAGTTTTAGATACAAAAGGTATTATTTATACTTCAAAATCATATACCAAAATTTTTGGATATACTGAAGAAGAACAAATTTTAAAAACCGAGCAAGAGATTTTGAATTTAATTCACCCAGATTTTAGGGATGAATTTATGAAACAAATAAAAAATGCTGTTGAAAACAAGCAACCTTCATTGGTTTATGTTTACAAGTATTTACACAAGAATGGTTTTTATATATGGAGAGAAGATACTTTAAATTTTATTTATGACAATGAAGGTAAAAACAATAAATTAATAATTGTAGCCAGAGATATTACCGAAAAGAAAAAAATTAGTTTGAACTTTGAGCAAGTAAATAACATGCTTGAACAAACTAGTTCAATTGCTAAAGTTGGTGGCTGGGAAGTAAATATATTAACCAATGAAGTTACTTGGACTGATTTGATTTATGAATTATATGATTTAGACAAAAATGATTTCAATCCAAATGTTTTTTCAATTTTAAAATATTTCAAAAAAGGATATAGCAGAAAAAAAATTGCAGAATTCTTTAAACAATCAACCACTATTGGTAATAATTATGATGAAGAATTAGAATTAATTTCGGCAAAAGGAAAATACAAATGGGTAAGAGCAATTGGTATGCCTTTGTTTGAAAATGGTGTTTGTGTTAAAGTTTTTGGTACCATTCAGGATATTACCTACCAAAAACAAATTGATTCGAAATTGAAAGAATTACTTTTAGTAGCAGCAAAAACTTCAGATGCAGTAACAATTACCGATGCAAATGCCAAAATTAGTTGGGTAAATGATGCATTTGAAAAAATAACAGAATATTCTCTGCCTGAAGTAATTGGTAAAGAACAAAAAGATTTATTGTTAGGAAAAGAAACCAATGTTGAAATACTGAATAAATTGATGAATGCAACATTGGTTTGCGAACCCATTAGTGCTACTTTATTAAACTATACCAAAAGTGGAAAGCCAATTTGGTTTGACATAACGACAACTCCAATTTTTGATGAAAATGGAGTTTGCACCAATTTTATTGATGTAAAAAAAGATGTTACTGAGCGTATGCAAAAACAAGAAGAATTGCAAATTTTAACCGATGTAACAGCGAATCAAAACAAACGTTTGTTAAATTTTACCTATATAGTTTCTCATAATATTCGCTCACATTCAGCAAATCTTACAGGAATTGTTAAACTAATAGAAAACGCTGATGATGAAGAAGAAAAGTCTAGTTTGTTTGAAATGCTTAAAACTAGTACCGAAAAACTAGAAGAGACTATTCAGAATTTAAATGAGATAATTTCGGTTCAAAATAATTTGAATCAAGTAAAAGCTATTTTGAATTTAAGAAACGAATTGGAACGCACTTTTTTAGTAGTTCATGAATCCATTTTAGAATCTAAAATTACAATTAATAATACAGTTGATAAATCTATTGAAGTAAATGTAATTCCTGCCTATTTAGACAGTATTTTACTCAATTTAATTACCAATGCTATCAAATATAAATCGCCCGAAAGAGCATTGGTTATTAATATATCGGCTAAATTGGAAGATAAATTTATAGTGCTTTGTGTACAAGATAATGGCTTAGGTTTAGATTTAGAAAAACACAAAGAAAAGATATTTGGTATGTATAAAACTTTTCATAACAATGCCAACTCTCGTGGTATTGGATTGTTTATAACCAAAAACCAAATAGAAGCCATGAATGGCAAAATAGCCATTGAAAGTGAGGTAAATGTTGGTACAACTTTTAAAATATATTTTAAAGTATAAAATATAAAACAAACAATATTTGTCTATTTCAGATTCAAAACTATTTTTGCTCCAATATGACAACTCAAAATATGAATCTTTTTGAAAAACATGAAGTAGCTTTAAACACAGCTATTAAAGCCTTAGGCCAACGTACTTATTTTACTCCCTATCCCGAAAATCCTA
>JBMOGB010000379.1:0-3689 GCA_049318585.1 Bacteroidia bacterium
ATACCAAAACTTACTTGAAAAATTGACGTTTTAATTGATTTTGCAACTGCAATTCTAGCATTAACAATTTGCCAATTTGAAGTTTTACTTTCACCAAAATCCATATTGATATTGTTTTGACTTAATGCTAAAACATGCTCCAATTGAAACTGAAAAATTTTCATTTGGTAACGCAAAGTATTTACCATTTTTAAAGGTGGAACTTGCTGCATCATTTGTCCATTGCTTAAAAATCCGTAAGTAAAACGAACATTGCCTTTATACATTATTTTCTTAAATAATTTTATAGATGCTGCAGTTTCAAATCCTAAAAGTTTGGCGTTATTTAAGTTGGCATAAGTTTTAACTCCCCTTCCTCCTATTGTCATTGGGCTATAATCTTTTAATATATAACCATAAATGTAATCTGCTATTTGATGATAAAACAAAGTTGAATTTAAACTCCATTTCTTTTTGTCAATGCTATTTGAAAATTCAAATTGTAAAGCTTTTTCTGGCGCTAAGTTGTAATTACCAATATAATCAAAACCATCGGCTCGGTTAAACAAATAAAAGCCTATTCTTTCGTTTCCAGTTGGTAATCTTTGTCCGTAACCCACAGTAAATTTATTGGTAAAAACATCTTTTTTCATTTGAAAAAACAAAGAAGAAGTAGTTAAAAAATTTTGTTTAACTTCATTGGTATTTACTCCAAAACCTTGCCATTGTAAAATACCAAATTCATCGGTTATGTATTGATAGTTATAATCTTCGCGAATATTGAAACCTATACATTTTACACTGTCAATATTTAACAAATAATTTGCAGCCAAACCAATATTATTCAAAAAATTCCCCGGTAAAGTTTGCATAAACATTGGTTTTTCGTTGGTTGGATACATGGTCATTTCAGCTTTTGTAAATGCTTGATGTGCATCAATTCTAAGATTTAACAATTGATTTTTGCTCTGAATTTTATATTGAGAATAAAACCCGTTGGTATAACTCCAACCAGGCATATCCATATGCATAATAGTTTCAGGTCTGTGGGTATCGTCCATTGCATGAGAAATGTTGTTATGGTAAAATTTTGTTTCTAAAACATGCTTCAAATTTTTAGCTACAAAACGATGAGTTACAGAAAAAATATTTGCTTTTGCAAATGAAACATCCATAGGTAAAGCAGGATAACCAATATTAAATCCATTGTCGTTTATATAATCGAAAACAATATGATTGGTTTTGTTTAACTGATAAGCAACACTAAAATTTAAATTCAATTTTTCGTAACCACTATGCAAAACTGTAACACCTCCTCCAGCATTGTAATCATTGGCTTTTCGGTATGCACCACTTATTCTCAAAGCCAATTTATTTGAGTTGGTATTTAAGCTAAATCCAATGTTTTTTGAAAGATTGGCAGAGCCATATTGCGTATAAAAATTTAGTTGTGGATGATCCTTGCAGTTAAAAGTTGCTTCCTTTAATTGCATGTTCAAACTACCTCCAATGGTACTTCCCAATAAACCACCTGCAGCACCTTGGTTTACTTCTATTTTATTCAAATTATTAGGTTCAACATATGTTGTAACAGGATCCATTTTATCGGTACACGCACCATACATTTTCATGCCATTTAAGGTAATATTTATTTGTCCGGCACTGTAAGTTCTAAGGGTTGGCTCCATTCCAAATGCGCCTCTTCTAATTAAATTTACACCTTCTATTCGTTGTAAAATATCTTCGGTGCTAGCTAATTTGCTGCTTTTGTAAAAATTAAATGCTTCATTGGTTTTGTTGTTTTCTGATTCACAAATAATCACTTCTTTAAGCGAAGTTGTTTTATTAACAGTATCGCCTAAATTGTTCTGGGTAAAACCATGAAAATAAGAAAACAATACTAAAATTATTAGATTTTTTTTCGACATAATTCAATAGTAAAAAGGAGCATTTAAATAAATAAATGCTCCTTTTAAAATTAATTGTTTCTATTATAAAGTTATGTCGAATGATTGTTTGTTATCTATGGTAACTCCATTCTTTTTAAGGGTAATTTTTACATTCCACAAACCAGTCATGGTAAAGTTTACCTTTCCAATATAATGTCCCATTGAAGTAAAAACTGGGTTTACATTGTTTGGAGAACCATGTCCCATGCTAGGCATAGTTGGCTCAATTTCAACAGTGTAATCATTTACTGCAGGAAAGTCCATCATATCTTTTTTATGAATTGAAATTTCAAAATTATTTAAACCAATTTTTGGTGTAGCTGGTTGAATTAATGTTACAAATAGTTTGGTGCTATCACTTGCTTTGAAGCTTTTCATTACCGAAGTAGTTGGATTTATTACTGGAACTTCTAATTCACCTTCGCCTTCTTTGTCTGTTTTGTGGTTATGAAAAGCCATGTTTAAAGTCCATTTTCCAGCTGAACTTGGCATAATAAATACAATGGCTGCTTTCCAAAATTTATCACTTGGCAAAGTATCATCTTCTAATTCAAATGGAGCTGAATGTTTCATCATTCCCATATCCATCATTGGTATAACATCAAAATGTCCAGTGGTTAATCTAGAATTACTTACAGAATCATACATGGCTACAAATATTTTATTATAACCTACAAAAAGATCTTTTTCTGAATACACTTTTGCTTTAGCAGCAGCACCTAAAATATAGGTTTCACCAATTAATTTATAAGTACTTGGAATTTGATCAACTTCAACAGGAGTTGGAGTTACAGTTGTTGTTTCTTCTTTTTTACATGCGTTTGTTGCAAGTAATATGGTGGCAAATGCTATTGCCAATATTGTTTTAAATTTCATAAAATGTGATTGTTTTTTTTAAAAATAATTGAGAATTCGATTTTGAAAAAAAATCGATAAATAAATAGTCAGTAAATATATTAATATTTGGGTGGCTGAAAAATATTTGGCTCAAAAGCAGCATGTAGTTGGCTGCTATATTTTATAAAAAATCGAACAGAAATAAATTGTAAAAAAATGTTTGAATTGTGTTTTTCAAAGAATAAAATATCTTCTACACTGCTTTTATTATTTGTTGGAATGGTGTTTTTGGAACCTTCAGTATCATCCACGTTTTTCAACGTGTTTTTCAAATAACATTTACCATCACACTTTAATTCTGGCTTTGCTTTATTTATACAAAACAATGCTGTTAGTTGCTTTTGATTTACTTTAAACCAAGTAATTACACCCACTTTATTGGTTAATTGCAGTAGCATACAAACTAAAAGCGATATGGAAATTATTTTTTTCAAATGCAGTTGCAATATTATTTATTTCAACAAATAATTGACATGACACGGGTCATAATAAATGCTTAATTATTTTCTGTTTTATTTTTAAAGTTTATAATAAATAGAAAAAAAGCTGAAAGCAATAAACTCAAAGCTATTATAAATAAAATGGTGTTTGCAAAAGGAATTACAGTATAGCTAAATGATGCAACGCCCTGAATAGCTAGTACAAATTCATTTAAAAAAACGCCAATTGCAAAGCAAACTAATGCAATTATTCCTAGTTTGGAATGTGATAATAATTGAGTACTAAACAAATAAAGTAACAACATAATAGAAATAAATGCCAACAAAACCAAGTGTAAATAAGCAATTACAATAGGCCTGAATCCAAAGGCCAAAGTACTTACAAAAGGAATGGTAGAACCTAATTGCAAAGTAAATTTTACAG
>JBMOGB010000380.1:0-3621 GCA_049318585.1 Bacteroidia bacterium
CATTTATTCTATAAAGGCAACTCACTTTATAAAATAATTCACGGCACACCTTGCGTAAGCAAGGCTGAAATAGGTGCAATGTCACTAGCTTCTTCACTATTGAATAAACGAATGCAATTTTCAACATCTTCAAGCGTAAAAATGCCACGTTTCAATAACTCCTCTTTGATTTTGTATAGGTCGTCAGGGTTGGCTTCTTTGTGACTTTCAACATTGTGCTGATACTTTCGGAATGCCTTTATGATTTTATCATAAGAATTCGTAAAATCAACGGTTAATGTTTCAAACTTTTTGCCTGGATAAACTCGGTTTAATCGGCTTATGGTTTGTACTGCATTTCTGTCTTGAAGCGCTTTATCTACAAACATGGTGTGCAACATTTTTTCACTAAAACCAACTTGAAATTTATTGGCAACAATTAAAAAACGAATGTCATCACCTTTTTCAAAACAATCTTCAATCTTTACAGTTTGAGGTGTAGGATTGAGCATTCGATTCATTTCTGTTTCAGAATAAAACTTACTATTGTAATTAATTTGACCAGAAAAAGCAACCAAAGTTTTCCATTTAAAACCTCGTCTTTGGAGTTCTTCCTCCAAAAATAGCTTGTATTTAACAGCACTCAATCTGCTTGAAGTTACAATCATTGATTTTGCTTTACCTTCAATTTTGTCGGCTGTTCTGTCTTTGAAAATGGAAACAATGATTTTACATTTCTCTTTTATTACTTCATCATCTTCAAAGGCTTTTAGTTTCAACGCCCTATAAACTTGCAGGGTTGGATATTCGTTTTGTTTATGGTCGTCTGGTAATTTGTAATTGAGTTCGTATAGCGTTTCGTAGGTAATTATGTTTTTCGCCACATCCATTATATACTTTTCAGCTATGGCCTCATCCATTGTGTAAACATCAAATGGACGGCCTTCTATGCCAAAATGTATAATAGTTTGGTTACTTGGAGTAGCTGTTAAAGCAATAAAACAAAGATTTGGAAATACCTTTCTCGAAATTTCATCAATCAACTCTTCTTGCTCATCTGTTTCTTCCTCTATTTTTTGTTGCGTTGTTAATCCAGTTGCTTCATCAAATACATCCACCATTTTTTCGTGCAACTTGCCTTCCTGATTGGTGTGTGCTTCGTCTATAATAAAACAAATCTTTTTGCCCGATTGGTCTGCCAAATCTTTTAAGAAAGAAAACTTGTGCAGAATGGTAACGATTACTGGTGCATTAACTGGTATTTCTGAATTGCGATAATTGTCTAATCGTTCGCCTAATGCCAAACGAACATCATTACTGGTTTTACAATAGCCAACCACACCAGTTTGTCCAATAGCTTTTATAAAATCTTTGCTTATTTGGTCATCAAGATTGATGCGGTGCGTAAGGATAATGATATGGTCAAAAAGCTTTTGATTTTTGATATGAAGGTTACGCAGGTTTTGTACCAACCAAACTATTGTATTACTTTTTCCGCTTCCTGCACTGTGCTGAATAAGATAGCGCAGGTTCAGCGACTTCTTTTTACTGTAATGCGTTGTAATGTCATCGTAAATGCGTTTTACACAACGTTGCTGATGGTAACGTGGGGAAATCCAACCTTCTGTATTGCCATATAAGTAACGTTCAATAAAATTCAAAACATTATCAGGCATCAAAATTTCATTGTACAAGTATTGCACTGCGTAATCATCACCTTTTATTTTTTGGTTTAGTAAGCCTGTGTTAAATTCCCTGAAATCGTTTTTGGTAGGAGGCTTACTGAATGTGGTGGCAATTTTTGCTTTTTCATCATCGGATGCTATGTGAATAAAAGCACGGTGATAAATGGCTCTGTCAATATCTCTGTTGCAATATTGTTTTATAGCATCGTTTACATTTTGCTTAGCAAGTGTGTGTTTTAGCTCTATAGTTATTATTGCAAAACCATTCAAACAAATAACAATATCAATACTTTGTCGGTCGTCTTCCTGTTGCCTTGCGTTGGCGGCACTGGTAAAATGATACTGACGAATAACACTAAAAATATTCTTTTTATATTGGGTTGTCTGTTCAGTATTATCAGTTCTTTCAGGTTTAAAATATAATAAGTCTAAATGGTGTTGTCCGTTAATTTTCAAACCATCTTTCAATAATTGAAACAACGGTTTGTTTTCTAGTTCTGCACTAATTTTTTTACCAAGTTCTTTTTTCCATTCGTAACCAAGTTCCGATTTTATGGCTTGTAATTTTGCTCGTTGAGTATCTTCCCAAAACTGTTCAAGCCTATCCCAATGAATACAGTTAACCTTATCAACTGTAATTTCACTATCACGGAAAATGCGGTAGCCCCACTTTGTATCTAACTGATGACAAAAGTGGTCTTCAAATATGCGTTCCCAATCTTTACGCTGTTGCTTCGACATAAGCGTTTATTTTTATTTTACCTGTTACGGCTTCGTATATTTTTATCTTTCTCAAACCTTGCAGTTTTTCTATTTGAACTTGAATATTTTTAATTAACTTGTCAGTTGAACCTATTCTTTTTTGTAGGTATGAAGTAATCTCAATTTGTTCTTGAATTGGCGGAACTGGTATTTTTACTTCTTTCAAACTTTCAGAATAAATTACATCAATTGTTGTTGCATTACTCGCCAATTTTAAGGCTTCAAAAAAGAAACTTGAATCGTTTATGATTATTTTTAAATAGTCCTTTAGAATTCTTTTAGAGTTCATTTGAATTCTCATTAAACAAGGATGTAAAATGCCTAATTCAGCATTTGACGGGAAAATTGAAACTTTACCAATTGTACCCCTTGTAGTAATTACTATATCGTCAGGATAAATCGTACACGTTTTTAATGTTTCATATTTCTTTTCTGAAATATAACCTTCGCCACTTTCCCAATCATTATCTAAGACGCTTCTTTGATTATAAACCTTAATTCCTTCTTCAATTAAATCTTCAAATTTTAAATCACTACCAAAAGGACCTGTCTTGATTGCATTTTTTTCAGGCTTCAAAAGTTGTTTTATTTTTCTTACTTCCCAATGGCTTGGAATTTCTCCTAACCATTCGTAAGAACTGTCCTTCATTTCGTTATTGGGGTTTAGCCCTTTGGTAACGGCATTGTTGATTTCTAATTGCCGCAGTTCTTTAAGTTTTTCTGCCTGTGCTTTTTTATTGGCTATCAGGCGGTCAATCTTTTGGGTTTGGTAGTCTAAGTGGTTAGCGATTGTGACTTGTTCAGTTAATTCAGGGAAAAACAGTATGGTATCTTTCAATATCTTATTTGTTATGCTGAAAACCTTTACACCTTGGACTTCGCTTCTGATTTGATTTCTGTACGCTACTGAATCAAAGAAATAAGCCACATATCGTGGGTGTGCATTTATTTTAAGTCTTGACACTATTGTGTGGTATCCTGCAAATATTTTATGATTACCAATTAGGTGAGTGAAATTTCCTGAACCTTCAATGTCCTCAGATGTGTCAGCGAAAACAAAATGACCATTTGAAAGAAGAGATGATGGATTTGTTTCAAGATATTTCTCATCCACGCACAATAATTCATCTTTTTCTGGGTTAACTTTAAACCCATATTTGGAGTGAATTTCTCCATAGTTAACACAAGGTATTCC
>JBMOGB010000381.1:0-3615 GCA_049318585.1 Bacteroidia bacterium
AACCTTGGCATTATTAGGTGTTTCATTGCAAGCAAAAAATAGCAATGCAATTATTGAAAAAAGTAATGTTTTTATCATTTCAGTTTTTTTATTTATATGGTTTATCATCATAATGAGGAACGAATCAATCCCATCGTGATTCAGATTTATCGGAAGCTTCGTTCATAACATTGATATTTTATAAAACACAAATTATTAGTAAAATAAAAACCACATAGATACATAGGCTACATAGATTTATATGCTATGTTTTCTATGTTCCTATGTGGTTCAAGTTTTGTTTTTTAAATAAGAACACATAGCATTGCATGTTATTTATATTGATTTTTTTTGAATAATTATTCCTCGCAATGACGTAATAAATTATTTATTTTGATTACATTAAATAAAAAAAACAGTTATCAAAAATGGTAACTGTTTCCTTTTTGCCATTGCAGGCGTCCTCGCCTTCAATATTATTTTTTACTAACAGACCAAAAGTGGCTAAATAATTATGCTTTCTTAACAAATTCAGCTTTTAAAACCATCATCGATTTTTCCACTTTTCCTTCTATTTCTTCTTCACTGTCAGTTAAACGAATATTTTTAACAATGGTTCCGCGTTTAATAACTGATGACGAACCTTTAACTTTTAAATCTTTGATAATTGATACCGAATCGCCTTCATTTAATAAGGTTCCGTTGCTATCTTTAACTTCCATAATTGTAATTTTTTGTTTGGGTAAATGAACTATTTTTATAATTGCAATGATAGATTATTTGCATAGCAATAAGTGAATTGCTTGCATGACTTTTATTTTGAATGAAGGAAAGGAAATAGAAAATTCGAAAAACGAATATCGAAATTCGAAATTCTAAAAATTAAATATTGGGATAAGAACTAAAATTATCCTAAGAGTTAGCGAAGCGCTCTAAGGATTAAAAATGAATGTAGTTTCCGATAGCTATCGGAATCATACATCGGTTTTAAAAAAGAGTTTGGAAACTCTTTACTCATTTTAAATCCTTAGTCCTTATGCTATGGTTTTGCTTCAGACTAAGGATAGTAAGGTAAGCTGCTTTATTATTGTTGGCGAGGACGCCAACAATGGCAGTAAAACACTACAAGTCTTCGAATTTAGAATTTATTTTTTCGAATTTATCCAAGATACTTAGCCACCAAAGGCATTCTGCGGCCTGGGCCAAACGATTTAGTTGAAACTCTTAAAACTGGTGGAGCTTGTAAACGTTTCCATTCATTGGTATTTACCATTTTTAAAGTTCGTAAAACCAAGGCTTCATCAAATCCTAAAGCTATAATGTCTTGTGGTCCTTTTCTTTCTTCAATATAATGAAACAATATGGCATCTAGCACTTCATAATCGGGCAATGAATCACTGTCTTTTTGATTAGGACGTAATTCTGCACTTGGCGCTTTTGTTAAAATATTTTTAGGAATAATTTCTTCATTGCGGTTTATAAAATCGCAAAGCGCATACACTTCTGTTTTGTATAAATCGCCAATAACTGAAATGCCACCGCACATGTCGCCATACAAAGTTCCATAACCTACAGCCAATTCACTTTTGTTGGAAGTATTGAGTAAAATATAACCAAATTTATTGGCCAAAGCCATTAAAATAACTGCCCTGCTCCTACTTTGCATGTTCTCTTCCGCTATTCCAAATTCAGTATTTTCAAACTGTTTGTTCAAAGTATTTTGCAAAGCAGCAAAAGTATTTTCAATGGAAATCAAATCGCTTTTTACGCCTAAATTTGTTACTAATTTTTCCGAATCTGAAACTGAATGATCACTGCTATATTGCGAAGGCAACATCACCGCCAATACATTTTCAGCACCCAAAGCTTTGGCAGCTAAATACACCACTATGGCTGAATCTACTCCACCTGAAAGGCCAAGTATTGCTTTTTTAAAACCTTGTTTTCTGAAATATTCTTTTATTCCTAACACCAAAGCTTGCTCTATATTATGATAATTTACCGTTTCATTGTTATTGATTTCTGAAACATTTTCTATTGAATTGATAGCATCCAAATCAACAGTTAAAGTATCTTCTTCAAAATGTTTCAATTGCTGTACAACCTTACCATTGCTGTTCAACACACAACTTCCACCATCAAAAATTAATTGCGTTTGCGCACCAATATGATTTACATAAAACAAAGGCAAATTGTATTTCATGGCATTGGTTTTTAAAACTTCTAACCTGGTATTTATTTGCACTTTACTAAATGGCGAAGCTGCAATATTGATGATACAATCGGGTTGTTGCTTAATTAACTCTTCCATTGGACACTGAATATACATTGGATTTGCGTTTAAATTCCACAAATCTTCGCAAATAGTAATGGCTAGTTTTTTGCCTTTATAGTTTACAATTTCAAATATTCTGTTAGGTTCAAAATAACGGTATTCATCAAAAACATCGTAATTTGGTAATAAAGTTTTATGAATAATTTGCTGCACTTTTCCATCGGCTAAAAAGTATGCTGAGTTAAATAAATCTTTACCTTCAGTTTTGGGGTTAACAGTTGGAGAACCAATAATAGCAGCTATTCCCACACATTGCGCAGCAATAATATTTACATGTTGTAAACATAAATTTATAAAATCATGAAACTCCAAAAAATCGCGAGGTGGATAACCACAAACCGATAATTCCGAAAAAATAATGATATCAGCTTTTGCAAATTTTGCATTATTAATTGCATCAATAATTTTCTGTGTATTTAACTCAAAATTACCAGTATGGTAATTCAGTTGTGCTAAAGTTATTTTCAAATTTATTTAAAGCTTATCTGATTTTTGAATAGGTAATTACTTAAAATCCTAAAATATCATTCCAATATTTAAGGCAGTAAAACTATTGTTTGCAGTCCATTTATTTGCATCCATATAATCAGCCAAACCTCCATCATATCTTAGGCCAGCAAAGGCTTTTGTATTTCCAAACAAATCGTAAATTACACCGCCACCAATAATAAATGAAGGGCGTAAAAAATTAACTTTCACACTGTAATCATCATTGGCTGAACTTTTATTGATAGAAAATTTATCGCCATCAGCTGGATTATCAACATCAACTTCGGTTAGTTTTAAAACAGAAGAGTTTACTTCAGCTTTGCTGCGCAATAACATACTTAAACCAACACCAAATTCGCCATAAACTTTCCATTTATCTTTAAATGGATCTGTAGTCATTTTAAACAAAATAGGTATTTGCAAATAACGTAAATTATAGTTCAAAGTCATGTCAGTGGTAGGTGCTCCTGCTGGTAATTTTGTAGGAGAAAACACATTGATAGAATCCGAAAATTTAATTTTTGAAGTCATGTTTATTACGTTCACTTCAAAAGCTATGGCATAACGTGAAGTGAATTTTTTGGCCACATGAAAACCATAATTCCAATCTAAACTAATGCCTCCATCGGTAATGCTTTTACTATCAGGCGTGCTCCAACTAATTTGTGGAGCTATTCTTAAACCAAATTCATACCTCGATTCATCAGTTACTTGCGCTTTGGTTTTACCTAAAATAAAACCACAAATAATTAAAGCTAAAATGTTTTTTATTCTCATATTTTTGTTGCCATGAAAGCATTGCAATTTATTGA
>JBMOGB010000382.1:0-3600 GCA_049318585.1 Bacteroidia bacterium
GAATCAGTACCATGAACCAGTAACTTGAATCAGTACCTTGAATCTATAACTTGAATCAGTACCATGAACCAGTAACTTGAATCAGTACCTTGAATCTATAACTTGAACCAGTACCTTGAATCTATAAATTGAATCTATAACTTGAATCAGTACCTTGAACCAGTACCTTGAATAACCTATTTTAAACCCTTATTACTTTCAATTCATAACTTGGTATTGATTATCTATTATAGTTGAAATTTAGTCAATAATAAAAGCGTGAAACGCTTTTATTATTTATTATCACCATTGAATATATTACCCAATAAATTCAACTGTTTACAGTTGAATTTATGCCAAACAATCAATCATTAAATTGGTTGGGTTGGGCGCGAAGCAAGCCCAAAACCCAACCAATATTTAAAACAAATCTTAAACACAATTCCAATACCCTGACAGTGTCAGCGTTCGTAGAACGGTGGCACTGGTAGGAGTTTTAATAAAAAAAAGGGTTTTTTTTCCGAAGGAAAAAACCCTTTTTTTATTTGTAGTATTATATATAGTATTACAGTTGCTGAAACTCAATGATACCAAGGCTTTCAGAGGTTTTTAACGGACATCTATGTCCCCTATTACGGACATCTATGTCCCCTACTTTACGGACATCTATGTCCCCTATTTTTACTACTATTTTTGACATAATTATTTGATTTAAAGTATTGATATTCAATTATTTAAACCTATTGATTTACAACAAGGTTTTCAATTTTACTTTTTTCAGCTAAGAACCTCATTTTCAAATCTTTAACATTTAACATTTCTACTGTAATTGTATTTTTTGAAATTCGTAATATCTCCAAATATCCATCATTTGAAATATGAATGTAGTTTTTTTGAATTAAACTTTCAAATGTTCTATTGATTGTCTTTAGGGTTTTACCTGATTTTTTTGCTAATAGTTCGGTATTGACTTTTGATTCACTTTTCATTGAATATAATTTTTGTAATAAACGAAATTCAAAATCTAATAAATCACTATTGAAAATATCATCATTTTCCCAAATGATAAACTTTTTTTGAGGTTTGGGAATGTTGTTTATCAATATGTTATTTGAATACTGATAATCTTTTTCTTTTTTAGGTAAGTTAATTGTTTTCATTTTTTTTACTGATTTACTTCTATAAGTTATTTTATGAATTTAGTGTTAAATGGGTGCAGGTAAATTCAGTAAAAAACCCTGCACCCTCGAAAATAGAAAAGCATTGCAATTGCGTTTAAATTTCCCCTATATATTTTTAGTTGTATTCAATTTTATGAATATAATTTTAGCTTTATTTCTTCCCTTAATTTCAATGCTGAAATTATTGGAACTGCTGTTTTTATACTTAAAAATTTTGAAAGTTCATGGTAAGTTATGTATTGAAATTCTTGTTTGAAAACATAGAAATTCTTAGTATCTTTTTGTTGATTAAGTAAAATTAATATGTATTCAAATTGTTTGTAAGTCAATTTACAATCCTTATTTGTTAACCGGTTTAAGTTTATATATTTCATGGTTCTATATTTTAGGTGTTTAATTCAATTATTGACCAATCAATTTCATTTTCAATTTTTTGGGTTGATAACATGAATTGATAATATAATTCAATTTGTGGCTTATCTGTTTCAATTTTTGACCAATTATTAAAGGCTTCGTTTAGGTCTTCACTTTCAATTGTGTTTATGTTCGGGTTCAATATTTCTTCAACAATATCACATCCCCAATAGTTTTTTTCATTACTCATTGTATTTATGTTTTTATCACTTCAAATTATTTTTAAAGCCCTTGAGAATTGAATATTTTAAATGTTTCGCAGCATTATACAGATTATTCAATTCTTAGGGTCTTACATGCTTTTAATTTTTCTTTTTTGAAATTTCGCTGTATTGGTGTAAACTTACAGGGTTGTAAATTAAATGTCTTACAACTTGTTGAATCGTACTAAATTTAAAATCCATTTGGATTTGTTTCATAATTTCAAAATCTTCTGTTTCTAAAATTACACTAAACATTGTTTTTTCTTTTTTCATGTTGATTCGTTTTTTTTGATTTGTTTTTATTTATAGTTATTTGCTTACTTATACGTTTAAATACTCTGAATAATTAATTAAAAATATGAATGTTGATAATTTAACATTTCGTTAACATTTACCTAATATTCAATTGTCCCATTATGGTATTTACTTCACTTATTGTCCCAAAATAGGACATATTTTGAATGTTTTTACCTTGTTTTTTGCCCTAAAATAAGCCCTATTAACCCCATGTCCTAACTTGGTGTTAACCCTTACAAATAAAGGCTTTAGAGGGGTTTATATGGGGTTGTTTTTGGGGTTAAAGTCTTACCCCTACCCCAAGGGGGATAAAATCAAAATATTCTGAACCTGATTCTAATGAGGGGATATGTAGCCAAATTGAATATTTGATACCTAACCCCCTTCAATTGAATTGTTTAGATAGTACCAATTGAATATATTAATTGAATAGTATTATTTAAAGTCCCTGACATTCTTATAATTATTTCCATGTGAAGTATTACCCACAATAATTAAATGTGAAGGGCTTTAACAAATCATTCATTCATGGTACAATCATTGCCCAATCAATTAGAGTGCATTACAAGGCTTTATATTAAGCCATAAAGCAAAGAACCCCACTATATTAGTGAGGTTCTTTATTGTCCCTTGTTTGTTAGTCTTATGCAGTCAGTTGTAATGTGTTTAAAACTTCATTCATATTTGTATAATGACTTAAATAGAATTCAATGCTCCTACCTAAAACAGTTAACACAACTTTAACCGCTTTATCATTCTTTTGCTTCAATGATAGTTCACCTTTAGCAACTGGAAATATAACAATTGATTGCACCAACTTTTGTAAAACATCTCTATTCAATTCTGAATATTCAGGAATATTAGATTCATATTCTAAGTTAGTAACCTCGCTCCTTAGTTGGGTTTGCTTCATATAGTTTTGGGCTTGCTTTAGTTCTATTGCTTGTTTCTTCTCTATGTATTTAGCTTTACTAATAGCAACATTAATATATGCATCTACATTTCGTTCCAATTCTATTTCAAATTTTTTGGCTTGTAATTCTAAATCAACAATTGTAGATTTTTTACTTTCAATTAAGAGTACAAAGTTTTGTTTATCAAGTACTTGAATCATATCGTTATTAAAATATTTCTCAATATTTTGTTTAATACTGCTTTCAAGTTTTTGAATACTTATACCATAATTCCCACAACTATCATTATATTTCTTTGATATACATTTATATTGATTTCCAGCCCCTGTAAGGCTGTGAGGGTTTGAAGTATGGGCATAAAACGACTTACCACACACACCACATTTAATCAATCTATTATCAAGTAAATAGGTATGCTTTTTACCCATATTCAATTTTTTACTGCTTGAATCTAAAATTGTTTGAGCCTTGTTAAATGTTTCATTTGATATTATTTGCAGTTCAGGTAATTCAAATACTTCACCCTTAAACCTTCTTTGACCTATATAAAGGCTATTCCTAAGAATGTAATTGATAGTATAATTTTTAAACCCTTCTTTGTTCCTTTTGGTT
>JBMOGB010000383.1:0-3588 GCA_049318585.1 Bacteroidia bacterium
TCATGTCTGATTAAAACCATGTAACCATAATCAGCACTTTTTTTAGCAATTCTAATTACACCAGCAAAAGCAGCATAAACAGGATCTCCAACATCCATTCTTACATCTACACCAAAATGAAACTTGGCTCTTCTCCCCCATCGTCTAAAACCAAATGTAGAACTTAAATCGCCAATTGCAGGTGGATGAAAACCACAACCATCAGTAACTAATGAAAGTACAACAGTATCATTCATCACTTTTAAATCAGATTTGTATGGATTAATTACAACAGTATCCCAAAAATTATAATACCTATTTGCTGGTGCATTACTGGTATCAAATATAAAATCACGTGGTCGTAAAAAATCCCAATATGGCCCATTTGATTCAACAATTACACTATCAAATTCTATCGACTCTTCGTCAGTTTCATCTTCTTCTTCGGTATCAATTACATCATTACTGTCGGGAGTAATAATTTCAACTTGGGCATAAGCATTATTTGAAATAAAAAGCGCAAAACAAAGTATAAAAACTATTGTTGTTTTTTTAAACATATATATAAAAAATATAATCAGTAAAAAAATTACTGATTAGGTAAAACAATTGATGAATAAAATAAAGGTTTAAAAATAAAAAACTCAATATTTTAGTTTCCAAAAATAACAAAATAAATGAGGCTAAAACAGTATTGGTATAACTTGTGAGTATAATTTATTATTCGTTTATAACTCCTTTACCTTCTCTTACTAATATAATTTCACCAGTGCTACAATCTAATATTGTAGAAGGAACATTACCTCCACTACCACCATCAATTACGGCATCTACCAAGTTTTCAAACTTATCATGAATTTCTTCAGGATCGGTCATATAATCTATAATTACATCATCGTGGTGGATAGAAGTAACCACTAAAGGGCTTCCAATTTCTTCAACTAATAATTGAGCAATCACATTATCAGGAACACGAATTCCAATGGTTTTTTTATTGCCTTCAAAATACTTTGTAACACTATTAGTAGCTTTTAAAATAAAAGTAAATGGACCAGGTAAATTGTTTTTCATTAGCCTAAAAATAGATTTATCGAGAGCTGAAGTATAATCACTTAAATGACTAAGACTAGAACATAACAATGAAAAATTTACTTTATCTGGTTTCTTGCCAACTATTTTACACATCCGTTCAATGGCTTTTTTATTATCAAGTTTACATGCCAATGCATAAATAGTATCAGTAGGAATAATTACAACGCCATTGTTGTTTAAAATATCAACAGCTTTCTTCAAGTCTCTTGCATTTGGGTTTTTGGGATGTAATGAAATAATCATAATATTTAATTTAACAAAAATAAGGCATAAAAACAAAAAAGCCTCATCAAAAAAAATTGATAAGGCTTTTTATAAAAAAAAATAAAAACTATTTCTTTTTTGTTGCTACTTTTTTTGTTGCAACTTTCTTTGCTGGAGCTGCTGCTTTTTTAGTTGCTACCTTTTTAGTTGCTACTTTCTTTGCTGGAGCTGCTGCTTTTTTAGTTGCTACTTTTTTAGTTGCTACTTTCTTTGCTGGTGCTGCTGCTTTTTTAGTTGCTACTTTTTTTGTTGCTGCTTTTTTAGGAGCAGCCGCTTTTTTAGTTGCTACCTTTTTAGTTGCTGCTTTTTTAGTTGCTACCTTTTTAGTTGCTACCTTTTTTGCGGGTGCTGCTACTTTTTTAGTTGCTACCTTTTTTGCAGGTGCTGCTGCTTTTTTAGTTGCTACTTTTTTTGCAGGTGCTGCACTTTTTGCAGGTGCAGTACTCTTTGCAGGAGTTGCACTTTTTGTAGGTGCTGCTTTTTTTGTTTTTTTAGCTGTTGCCATAATTATTTAATAATTTAATTTGATTACGAAAACAAAGTTATGATAGAACATATAAAAGTCAAGCATTTGATTTTTATAATTTCATAATTTATAAAATTTATTATGTTTTATCTGTTAACAAGTGAAATATAAAAGCTTGAAGACATCAGTGTTTGCTATTGTCTATAAGAATCATTGTTTTATAATTTCTTGTTATTAACTCGTAAAAAAATTATGAACTTATTATAAACAAATATACATTATGTAATATATTTATACAAACATATGTATAACACAACAGCTGTTAGATACTGATTTTACAAGGCTTCGCAACGATTGCAATATATTATACTTATAAAATATACTTTATTCATGAATAAAATATATTTTATAAGTTAAGTAAAATTTTCAATATTTTTCATAAAAATGAGTAGTATAAATTATACAGATTGAAGATAAAACAAAAAAAATAAATGATAAAAAGTAACATGATAATAAAATAAATAATATGTAATGTTGAACCAACATAATAATAACAATAAAAGTATAAAAAATATTACAAATTATGAAAGCAGAAATTATAACAATTGGCGATGAGTTATTAATAGGTCAAGTAATTGATACCAATAGTGCTTGGCTTGGTCAACAGTTGAGTTTATTGGGCATAAGCTTATATCAACGTACTGCTTGTGGCGATACAAAAGAACAAATATTGGCATGCTTACATGATGCTGAATTACGTAGTGATATAATAATTATTACTGGAGGTTTAGGGCCAACAAAAGACGATATAACAAAGAAAACTTTATGCGAATATTTCAACACAAATTTAGTAACAGATAACAAAGTTTTAGAATGGGTAACTAGTATTTTTGAAATGAGAAAAATGCCAATGCTTGAAATTAATTTACAACAAGCATTGGTACCATCGAACTGCAATACATTATGGAATAGAAGTGGCACTGCACCTGGAATGTGGTTTGATATAAACAATAAAATATTTATTTCATTACCCGGTGTTCCATTTGAAATGAAAGTAATTTTTGAGGAAGAAGCAATACCTTTATTGAAACAAAAATTCGAACTTCCAACTATCTATCATAGAACCCTACAAACTTGCTCAATTGGTGAAAGCTTTTTAGCAGAAAAAATAAAAGATTTAGAAAATAATTTACCTGATTACATAAAACTTGCATACTTGCCATCGGTTGGTTCTGTAAGGTTAAGGTTAAGTGCACATGGAAATAATAGAGAAAAACTGATTCAAGAAGTTGAACAAATTTGTAGTCAATTTTATGAAAGAATAGGTGAATATATTTATGGTGAAGGTGATGACAATTTAAGTCAGGTAGTAGGAGTTTTATTGAAAGAAAAAAATAAAACTTTAGCAACAGCAGAAAGTTGTACTGGTGGTTTTATTGCTCATCAAATTACATCAATTCCTGGAAGCTCAAAATATTTTATTGGAAGTATAATTAGTTATGATAATAAAATAAAAACACAAGAGTTAAATGTAAGTGATGATATTTTAGAAAATAATGGTGCAGTTAGTGAAGCTTGTGTTAAACAAATGGCTATATCAATTCTTAATAAATTTGAGGTGGACTATGCCATTGCAACAAGCGGAATTGCTGGTCCTGACGGAGGTTCTGAAGAAAAACCTGTTGGTACCGTTTGGATTGCTATTGCAAATAAAAATGAAGTAATAGCAAAAAAATATAACATGGGTGATAATAGAGAAAGAACCATTTTAAGAACTAGTTTAATGG
>JBMOGB010000384.1:0-3551 GCA_049318585.1 Bacteroidia bacterium
TAATCACAATAAAAATAACAACTAAATATGAATGTACTTGAAATACCAGAATTACAAATGGTAATAACAGCTGTATGCATTTTAACATTATTGTTTTTTATGTACCAATTTTATAAAAAAATTTCAACAAATGAAAGTTGTCCTCATTGCAATAACCAAAGCGACATAGAGAGGATAAGAAAGATTCAATTACTAAACCATATTCCTTTTATGAACCTTAAACATAAAAAATGCTATAAATGCAATAAAACGCATTATCATGTGGTTTTGAAAATGAACACAAGTTTTGTTAATAATAGAATATTGTAAAATACTCTTTGCTTTTCAGCTTTTATGTTGGTCCCATAAAACATACATAAAACAAGTGTTTATGTAACTTCATTCGTTTCATAGTGAAGGAAAAAGAGAGTTGCTTTAGTTTATCTATAAGGTTTAAAAGCCTTATAGGTTTGCTAAGCTCTCGCAAGGTGTTAAGCATCGCAAGGCGAGCGTCATTGGTGAGTACAAATAATAAAAGTTTGTAACTTTTGAAGAGGAGTAGTTGGTGAGAACACAACAACTGGCAGTAGTTCCTTCACTCCGCTCAGGATGACGTTCCCGCACCTTTTACAAATATATTGTTGTTGGTGCCGCTTCGCTAAAACACCAACAACGGCAGCACAAGTTGTTGGTGTCGCTTCGCTAAAACACCAACAACGGCAGCATATAATTACAATTTATAAATCATGAAAAAAAGTTTTATTGCGCTTGGTCTTTTGATTGTTCCAACTTCAACTGATAAAGAAAGTTTGATTATTGTTTTTTCTATTTTTACACTTTGTATAGGAGGTGTTTTAATTGCAATATTTGGATAGCATGTTGTCAGCCGTTCGTGATTTGCAATCCCGAATTATTTAATAAAGGATTTGTAATCCTTGTATAAGTTTGGTTTTTTAGTAGAAACAAGTTGTTGGTGTCGCTTCGCTAAAACACCAACAACGGCAGCAAACCTATAAGGTTTTTAAAAACCTTATAGGCTTACTAAGCGCTCGCAAGTAAGCATCGCAAGGCGAGCGTCATTGGTGAGTATAAATTATAAAAGTTTGCAACTTTTGAAGTGGAGTAGTTGGTGAGAACACAACAACTGGCAGTAGTTCCTTCACTCCGCTCAGGATGACGTTCCCGCACCTTTTACAAATATATTGTTGTTGGTGCCGCTTCGCTAAAACACCAGCCGTTCGGGATTTGCAATCCCGAATTATTTAATAAAGGATTTGTAATCCTTGTATAAGATTGGTTTTTTAGTAGAAACAAGTTGTTGGTGTCGCTTCGCTAAAACACCAACAACGGCAGCAACCTTTTACAAATATATTGTTGTTGGTGTCGCTTCGCTAAAACACCAACAACGGCAGCAAACCTATTAGGTTTTTAAAAACCTTATAGGTTTGCTAATACTTGTGTTATGTTTAGTTGTTTTCATAATGGAACAATTTGTCCCAAAATGAGACAATACTAGTTTTCACTTTATTTTTGTTTTTTCTGCTTCTATTAGTCATCATCAACAACATAACAATTTCATAACCACTTGGACACAAAATTGCAATGTAAACATAGGATAGTTGAAAATTTTAAATATTAGTTATGTTTGTTTATGATTTAAACTTATTTGAAAAAAAATATAAATTTTGAATATACATTGCAAGCCGTATTTTATATGGTTTAAGTGACGCATAAATGACTGCAAATACCTTTTTTGGTTTTCGGTTTTGAATAATTATACAAGTACTATTAATAAAAATGGAGCAAAAAAATAAAACCAACGAGGAATTACAAAAAGAATTGCAAGCGTTGCAACAAGAATTCACTTTGTTTAAAAAACTTCATGAAAATGATGCGACTGTAACTAAAACAAATGACTTTCAAATTGAAGGCTTGTATAAAGCCATTGATCAAAGCCCAATACTTACTTTTATAGTTAATATAAATGGATATATTGAATATATAAATCCAAAAGTTGTTGAGTTAACTGGCTACAGCAGTGAAGAGTTGCTAGGCAAAAAAATGAGTATTTTTAAATCGGGTATAACTACTAACGAAGAATATAAAACAATATACAAAACACTTAAAGAAGTAGGTTTTTGGAAGGGTGAATTTATAAATAAAAAGAAAAATGGAGATTTGTATTTTATTCAAAATAACATTTCAACAATCAAAGATTCAAATGGTAATATTACACATTATTTAGCTGTTCAAGAAGACATTAATGAAAGAAAAAGTTTAGAAAAAAAAATAAATGATATAAATAAAGACCTTGAAAAGTCAGTAATTGAAAAAACTGAAAAGCTATATGAAAACAACGTATTTATAGGCAAAATAGCCAATAACGTACCTGGTGTAATTTTTCAATACAAATTACGACCCGATGGTACCAGTTGTTTTCCTTATAGTAGCATTGGAATTAAAGATATTTACAGGGTAAATCCTGAAGATATAATAACTGATGCCAGTAGCGTGTTTTCAGCCATTCACCCCGATGATTTTAATGGAGTTGTTGAATCTATTCAAATTTCGGCAAAAACGCTTACTATATGGAATTACAAATACAGAGTTAAGTTTGACGATGGAACTATAAACTGGTTACAGGGCAATTCAATGCCACAAATAGAAGCCGATGGTTCTGTTTTATGGCATGGATATATTAAAAATATTACTGAATCTAAAAAAATAGAAGAAGAATTGGTTTGGAACCAATCGTTGTTAAAACTAATGGCTAATTCTTCTCCATTGGGTTTTTTGGTGGTTGATAACAGAAACGATGACATACTTTATTTCAACAATCGTTTTTGTGAAATTTGGGGCATTGAACATTTAGCCGAAAAAATGAAAAAAGGCGAGCTAAAAAACAATGATATTATTCCCGATTGTTTGCCTGTTTTGATTGATATTCCTGCATTTGCCGAAAGTTGCAAACCACTGCAAGATGAAAATAACAGAAATGTAATTACCGATGAAATTGCATTTACCAATAACAGAACCATTCAACGTTTTTCAACTCAAATAAGAGGTGAAAATGATGAGTATTTTGGTAGGTTCTATATTTTTGAAGACATTACTGAGCAGAAAAATTTATTGGATGAACTTTCGGAAGAACGAACCAGACTTGACGAAATTATTAAAGGAACAAACGTAGGAACTTGGGAATGGAATATTCAAACTGGTGAAACTGTATTTAACGAACGTTTTGCCAATATAATTGGTTATTCTTTAGCTGAATTAATTCCATCTACATTTGAAACTTTTACTGTATTAGTAAATCCTGATGATATAAATATAGTAAAAGCAAATTTAGAAAATCACTTAAAAGGCAAATCGGATTATTATTCTATTGAATTTAGAATGAAACACAAAATAGGACATTGGGTTTGGGTTTTATCTAAAGGAAAAATTCATAATTGGGACCAAAACGATAAACCGATACTAATGTCTGGTTTTCATTTAGATATAACTGAAAACAAACGCATATTAGAAGATTTAAGAGAAAGTCAAGAAACACACCGAGCCTTAAATGAAGC
>JBMOGB010000385.1:0-3548 GCA_049318585.1 Bacteroidia bacterium
GTTTTATTAGGACAAGTAATTGCTAAAAGTATAAAGGAACACGTTAAAAATATTTAGAATGAAAACACTAGAAGAAAATAATATTGCAGAGGAGCAAATTCTCAAAGAAAAAGTTCCCGTTGATTATGATACTAGAGAATTTACTGTAGAACATATAATAGATATGTTTGAAAAAGGAGAGTATAAAATTCCTCCATATCAAAGAGAATTTGTTTGGGACTTAGATAAGCAATCTAAATTCATTGAATCAATTATTTTGGATTTACCTATACCATATATTTTTTTTGCTGATGATAAAACTGATGGAAAATTAGAAATTGTTGATGGTTCACAAAGAATAAGAACATTGGTTTCATTTAAAAATAATACACTGAAATTAGTTGGATTAGAAAAATTAGATGAATTAAACGGTTTTGTGTTTTCTGATTTATTAGAAAGTAGACAGAGAAGAATACTCAGAAAAACTTTACGTTCAGTTGAATTAACTGAAAAGGCTGATTTTGAAACAAAAAAAGATATTTTTCAGAGAATAAATACCGACCCGTATGATTTGTCAGATATGGAAATAAGAAAAGGCATTTATCAAGAGGGTAAATTTTATTCATTTATAAAAGACTGTTCTGAATTTTCACTTTTTATAGATTTATGTCCCGTTGCTGAAAAAAGGAAAAAAAGAGGTGAGTTACAAGAGCTTGTATTAAGATACTTTGCATATTCTGAGAAGTTTAAAAAATTTGTTCATAGGGTTGATGTATTCTTAGATGAATATATAAAAGATAAGCATGAAAATGGATATGATGAAGAAATTTCAAAACAAGAGTTCAAAAAAATGTTAAATTTTGTAAGTGAATATTTTCCAACCGGGTTCAAAAAAACAGATACGTCTAAAACAATTGCACGAGTAAGATTTGAAGCAATTTCAGTAGGGGTTACTTTAGCATTAAGAGAAAAGCCTGATTTGATACCAATAGATACATCAGAATGGATTAACGGAGAGGCTTTTTTAAAACATACTACAACGGATGCTGCAAATAACCGCCTAAAAGTTGTTGGAAGAATAGAATTTGTAAAAAATAAACTTTTAGGATATGAATAATGTTAAACTGATATTTACTGAACGGGAAAATGAGATAGAACTATATTATAAACATGTTTGTTCGTTTGAGAATGACACGAATGAAATATTATTTAAAATTTTAAAAGCAAATATGCTTTTGATGTTATATAATTTTGTTGAAGCAACAATTTCAAACACTATAGATATTATTAGAACAACCATACATAATGACGACCAAACTAATTTTGATAATTTAAAAGATAAAATAAAGGAGCAGATAATAAAAGATTTACAAAAAAAGAATATAAGTCCAGAAAACTTTTCAAAATTATCTTCAAACATTTCGAATGATATCATAAAATTATCCTTTAAAAAAGAAGAAATCTCAAAAGGTAATATTGATAATGAGACTATTTCTAACTTATCAAAAATTTATGGTTTCATTGTAAATAACAGCAATTATAAGGAAACTGGCCATGGTAGAAAACTTGTATCAATAAAGGATAGAAGAAATGATTTAGCTCATGGAACTTTTTCGTTTGCAGACGTAGGAAAAGATTATAGTGTTCAAGATTTGGAAAAATTCAAAACAGAAACAATTAAATATGTTGAATACATTTTAAATAATGTTGAACTTTATCTAAATAATAAAGAGTATAGGAAAATAGGATAATCCCATTTTACCCTAAATTTTTAAAATAATTCCTAGTCAAAACTTTCTTCAATTCTCGTACTATAATTTCATGTGCAATCACTTGTTGTGTGTTCTCTGCTATATCGGTCCCTGAGCGATGGTTGCTGAGCGAAGTCGAAGTAAGTCGAAGGGCATTTTTGATAGCCATTTCTGAAAGGTCAATTCGGTATAAAATAGATTGCAATTTACTTTTATCTTTTGCCAATAAGTTTGTGATTTCTTCTGTCAGTTTCATCATCAATTGTTCATAGGCAGTTTCTATATTTCCATCAAAATTTATTTCAATGCTATACATGCCAAAATCCTTTTGAATTTGCGCAATGGTTTCGTGAATAATGGCTTCTTTGTTTAAAAGTTGCGCAATATTTTGTTGGGTTATTTCAGGTAAATTCATGGTTTATTCTGCGTAATAAACACGTTTTACTCTTTGAGAAATGGATGTCAAAATTTCATAAGGAATGGTACCCAATTTTTCAGCTAAAATTTCAATGTTTAACTCACCACCAAACACAATGACTTCATCGCCTTCCTGACAAGTAATTTCTGTAACATCTATCATGGTCATGTCCATACAAATGCTGCCAATAATTGGCGCTTGTTTTCCATTTACCAACATATAACCATTGCCATTACTTAATTTTCTGTCCAATCCATCAGCATAACCAATGGCTACAATGGCTATTCGTGAAGGCTTATTTACTGTGCCTCTTCGGCCATAACCAATGCTTTCTTCCACACTAATATTTCTAATTTGTGAAATCACGGTTTTTAAACTTCCAATGGCTTGCAGTTGTTTTTGAACATCCAAAGCTGGGTCAATTCCATACAAACCAATTCCCAAACGAACCATATCAAACTGTGCGTTTTTAAATCGTACTATTCCACTGCTATTTAAAATATGTCGAAGAATTTTATAAGGAAATTCACAAGTTATTTTTTGAGAAAATGCATCAAATTTGGTTATCTGGTTTTGAGTAAACGCATCGTGTTCATGAGCTTCACTTGCTGCCAAATGCGATAAAATACTTTTTATTTGAATGTGATTATTATGCGCCAAAACCGAAAGTAAATCGTGCAATTGAGGTTCATCAAATCCTAACCGCTTCATGCCTGAATCCAATTCAATATGAATTCCAATTTCTTGTCCGTTGATGGCTTTAATTAAATCATTTAAAATACTCAGATTATAAATGGCTGGCTCCAAATTGTATTTTAAAATCAAATCAAAGCTCGATTTTTCAGGATTCATAACCATAATTGGTGTTTTTATTCCTGCTTTGCGTAGCACCACACCTTCATCGGCATAAGCTACTGCAAAATAATCAACTTGATTAAATGCCAACGTTTTTGCTATTTCATAACTTCCAGTTCCGTAACTAAAAGCTTTTACCATGGCCATAATTTTGGTTTTTGGTTCAACTAGTTTTTTGTAAACATTGAAATTATTGGTCAATGCATTTAAATTAATTTCAAAAACCGTTTCGTGTACTCTTTTTTCCAATAATGCATTTATTTTTTCAAACTCAAATTGCCTAGCACCTTTCAGTAAAATAATTTCATTTTCAAAAGTTAAACTGCTGAAAGCATCAATAAAATATTGGGTGTTATGGTAAAATTGTGTTTTAACTTGAAATAAGTCTTTATGCTTTTCAAACATATTTCCAATGCTAATTAGCTTGGTAATTTGATTGGCTTTTATCAACTCATTTATTTGAGTACATAAATCTAAATCAATTAAACCACTTTGAAAAATATCGGAAATAATCAATGTTTTATTCAATCCATTTCCTTGATGTA
>JBMOGB010000386.1:0-3537 GCA_049318585.1 Bacteroidia bacterium
GTGCTTCTCGGCATAAAGCCATGGCCACATCTGCAAATAAACTACGTTCATGGAATTCATCAAAGATTACCAAACCCACATTTTCCAATGCATTATCGGTATGTAACATGCGTGTTAAAATACCTTCGGTTACTACTTCTATTTTGGTTTGCGCGCTTACTCGGTTTTCAAACCGAATGCGGTAACCAATGGTTTCACCCACTTTATCGCCCCAAAGTTCAGCCATGCGAGTAGCAATGGTTTTAGCAGCTAACCTTCGTGGCTCCAACATAATAATTTTTTTACCAGCTAACCAATTTTCATCCAATAAAGTTAAAGGCAAAAGCGTACTTTTTCCCGCACCAGGTGGCGCATTTACTATTAAAGTATTGTTATTGGTTAAATGGTTTTTTACCTCGTCAATAATATCTGCAACGGGTAAATGATATTGGAATGGATTGAACGACAATGCTTATTTTTACTAATAAAATGAGTGCAAGTTTAAGGAAAAATAATTGGCAATTGGCAATGTGCAATTGGCAAAGTCTCCAATTTGTTTAGTGTACTCTGTGCAATCCTTTGTGATCTCTGTGGATAAAATAACTCAAGAACTAATTTTGCAATTAAATTGCTTTTATTTGCAATAACAGTTGAAAAATCCCATTATGAAAAACCTAAGTAATTCAATTACTACTTTAAAAGCTGAACTTAACAAACTACCTGAATTAACTGGAGAGCAAAAAGAAAAACTTTGGCGAAAATTCAGATTGGAATGGAATTACAACAGCAATCATATAGAAGGAAATACGCTTACTTATGGTCAAACAGAATTGTTGATTTTTTTTGACAAAGCTACTGGTGAAAAAGATATGCGCGAATATGAAGAAATGAAAGCGCATGATGTAGCAATAAAATTTGTACAAGAAGAAGCAAGCAATCAAGAAAAACACTTAACTGAAAGTTTTATAAGGGAATTGAATGAAATAATTTTAGTAAAACCTTTTTACAAAGAAGCACAAACAATTGATGGACAAAATACAAGAAGACTCATTGAAATAGGGCAATACAAAAAATTCCCTAATTCTGTAAGGTTGCAAAATGGTGAAATGTTTCATTATACCAAGCCAGAAGAAGTGGCTGCAGAAATGGAAAAATTGGTGAATTGGCATAACCAAGAAAAAGAACTTTCACCTGAAGATTTAGCAGCTTATTTACATTATCGTTTTGTACGCATTCATCCTTTTGATGATGGAAACGGACGAGTAGCTCGTTTGTTGATGAACTATGTTTTATTGAAACATCATTTACCACCTGTAATTATAAAAAGTGCAGACAAAGCCAACTATTTATTAGCGTTAAACAAAGCAGATATAGGCGACACAAAAGCCTTTGCTGACTATATTTCTGACCAACTTATTTGGAGTTTACAACTACAAATAAAAGCAGCAAATAATGAAAGTTTGGATGAACCTGATGATTTGGATAAGGAAATAGAATTATTGAAAAGAAATAGGAAAAAAGAACTTGTAGAAATTCAAAAAACAAAGGAAGTTTTGATTGAAATGACAACCCAAATAATAAGCCCATTAGTTGAGAAATTATCAAATAAAATCAATAAATTTAGTGAGTTATTTATGTCGAATGAAACTATACTAGGTCTAAACAATGGGCTCACTTCAAATGGTGGATTTTTAATTAATAATGTTACAAGTATAACTAATAAGCTTTTGCAAAGAATGACAGACTATGAAGTAATGGATAATTTTGCTCTCTTTTTTATTTTAAAAGGATATAAAAATAATGGAACAAATTCTTTTACAATAACTAAGAATATTTATTTCATATTTCAAGATTACAAATTCACTATTTCATATGGACTAAAAACCCTAGATTTCCTTTACCACCAATCTATAAACGAAGCACAACAAAACCAAATAGCTGATGAAATTGCTAAATCCGTTTTAGAGGAAATAAAAGAAAAGGTTGGATAGTATTGCCCTCGCCAACGTCTCGTTGGTGAGCAATATTATTTTGTCTCTGGCAATAATTATTGTCCGAACTCAAATCTCGTTAATTAGTATCCTACAATTAGATGTTAGCAGAGGTAGCCTAATAGATTACTTTTTTAAGTAAATAGCTTCTATTGTAGTTCTCTAGAACTATTCTATCTTTATTGAAGGCAATGAGTAAATTGTTTTGATCTTTCAATTTTAGTTGAAGAATTTCACCCTGAGTAAATTTATCGAAGACATACCATTCAGAATTTGTTCCCCAATAGTGACCATTCTTTTCAAATTTTTCGTTAACTATTTCTATTTCATTTTCAATAATTACTAAGCGACATATACCATTTGTTAATGTCATAACAATATTAAGATTCTCTATCTCGAGGAGCCATTTTGAATTAAAATCAATCATGTTTTTTAAAAATTAGCTGTATGTAATTATACTTTTTTTACAACACTTCTCATTTTTTGTATTTATTTAAAATAATTAAATAAATTGGATTGAGTATGTATCTTTTTATGTTTTTTGTAATTATTGGTCTTCTTAGAAGTAATCTAATTAATATTGGACTGCTTTTATAATAAATTTTAGTAAAAATTTTGCCAAATGTATTTTTTAAAAGATACTCATCTCTATATTTTCGAAACATTATTAATTCATTTCCAGAATTGTTTTTGTAACAAATTGTTGCAATATAGCAACTACTACTTTGATCTATTGGTTTTTTCATTTTGTCTGGTAATTCTTTGGTGTAATAACCAGATAAAAATGCAAAGAGTAAATCAGCATATGCTCCTGCTGCATAAACAATAATATTTTTTTCTATTTCATCTTCGTCATTATAACTTAGATAAAATTCAACTCCTTTTTCTTTTTTTGTTTTGATACCACTAATTTTTTCGGAAATATGACCAATTCCAATTGAAGCAATTGACCCAATTAATCCACCTCCAAAAGCACCTGATTTAAGCATATTAGTTGCTTTATTTTGAGTAACAACATCTACATCTAATACTCCTGATAATTCACATTTGGTAATATTTTCTCTTTTTAGTGCACAAAATATTTCTTCTTTGCTATTCCTTAACGTAAATAACATTGCTTTCTCATATGCTATAATATGGAAAGTATATTTAAATTCATAAAATTTTGCACCATTAAGTAAACTATCAAAACTAGGAATCCCGGTTGAATAATAAATCATGCTTATTGGATTTCCATATGAGCTGTCAGATTGAATTTCAAAAAGTTTTTGTCCTAATTCCGAAGTTGTTGAATTGTTAATAAAAGGATTAGCCATGTTATTATTTATTTTATTTCAAAAGTTAATTGTTGCAAACCTAAACATTTTTGTAAGTTATCCTAAAAGATAACCATATTTTTTTTATACAAACTCATTTTGGCAGTCTGTATGACTGACGAAGAGTATTTAATAAAATTAGGTAAAAAAATAAAAGAAATTCGGTTGAGTAATAATATTAGTCAAGTTGAATTAGCTAATAATTGCGACTTTGAAAAGTCAAATATGAATAGAATAGAAGCAGGTAGAGC
>JBMOGB010000387.1:0-3534 GCA_049318585.1 Bacteroidia bacterium
AATCAAATATGCCATTACCATCGGTATCCCAACTGTATTTCATTAGTTTTCCAGTTGATTTATTTTTGTATGAAACCAATTGGTTTGAATAAACTGTATCTGCAATGTCAATGATTGAAATTGGTTTTGGATAACTTGCTGGTGTAGCTTTCCATCTAATAATAAATGAAGCTGAATCGTATCCTGAAGGCAAAGCACCCGCTCCTGGTTTGTATTTAAATGATATTGCACTTCCACCCTTTATAATTGACTGTGCTGTAGTTAAAGGAATTTGTCCTGATGAACTTGCACCAATGGCTGTAATTCTTGGTGAAGTAGTACTAGGACCATTATAAATTACTATACTATCGGTTGGCCACATTTTTATTCTTTCTACAAATAAAGTAATTGAATCGGCACAAGGTGCAACGGTAAAACCAGGGCAGTTACTAGGCCAGCTACTACGCGCATAAGTTTGGTAAGGACCACTAATTCCATAAAGGAATCCTTCGTCTTGTGTACTTACAAATCCGCCCGAACCAGAACACATATAATTTCCTTCTACCACTTTTATGTATTCGTTTTTACAAATAGAATCGGTACCTCGTAAGTTCCAAACACGCAAACAAACTTTAAACTGACCTGGGTCAAATGCTGCTAATCGTGGGCTTGCTACATTATATCCAAGTTGGCCAGTCCCTGTAATAAAATAATTAGCAATTCCATTTGCAGGATCGGTTATACAACTAATACAAGGAGGATCTATTGTCCAATCCCACTGCGTAGGGCCATTAGTTGATAAATCAATAAAAGGGGCTTCTTCTGTTATACCCATAATACGTTTAAAAGTAATAAAATCGGCACGAGGCGCTTGACTAGGAGTATCAACGTAAATGTATTTATAAATTGAATCGCGCAATGAATCTCTTTTTATATTATTTACAGCTAATAATTTTACCAATTTTAAACCAGGAGAAGTAAAAGTATAAGTAATGTTGTTATAATATTTAGCAGTATCTATGTATCCAGCTTGACGATAGTAACCAGGTTGTAAAGGATTTTCGCCTGGGAAATCCCAGAACACACGGCTTTGGAAACTTGAAGTATTAATTAAAGTAGCAGGGCTATTGATCCAAACGGTATCGGGTGCATAAAAGTTAGCAATAGGTGGTTGTGGTGGTCCATTACTTCCTATTTGAATAGTGTAATCTTCTATTTCTCCCCAATCAGCTATAGTTGCACAAGCATTTGCTTCAACCCAAGCGTTGGTATAATTTTGCCAATTTGCTCTAACTCTTAGTCTTGTTAATCCTGGAGTTGCAGTAGTTGGTATTAAAATATTAGCGGTATATACAGTTCCAGCAGTTAATGATCCATAAGCTCCAGGTGTAAAATAAACCATTTCACCTAAATCGGTCAAACTGTTATTTATATTAAAATCAATCCAAACACCAAAACCATTTGGTTTTGTTGTAGCACCAGTTACCGTCATTGTATAGGTTGAACCAGGCATAACAGTTGTAGTTAACGAACCCGTTGCTGGAAATAAAACATAATAAGGATTCGGAGTACATGCAGTGTTTAGGTTAGATAAGGTATTAAAAGTAAAGCTTCTAACATAGTCATTTGTACCACATCCATCCAAAGTATAACCACCAGCACAATAAGGTGCTTGGGCTTTTAAATAGCTGGAATTAAACAGTCCAATTAGTGACAAAGCAAATAATAAAAGTAGATTTTTTTTCATTTTATGTGTTTTTATAAATTTTTCCAATTTCAAATATATTTAAATTATTATTTTAAACAAACTTTGGATAATTTCATACAAATACGATAAAATCAATATGTAGGTTGGTTATTCGTTTTAAATAGTTTTTATGTAATATTGCTTTTTAAAAAAATCCAATATTTATGAACACCATTAAACAACATTTTGAAGAAGCAAATACAGTTTTGACAGCGTTTTTAAGTGAAAATAAAAACTTTGACGCCATTGAAAAAGCAGGACAAATTATGGTTGATTCAATAAAAGCTGATGGTAAAATAATAAGTTGCGGTAATGGTGGAAGTATGTGCGATGCCATGCATTTTGCAGAGGAATTAACAGGAAAATACAGAAATGACAGACCTGCTATTGGTGCCATTTCAATGAGTGATGTTAGCCACATGGCTTGCGTTGGAAATGATTACGGATACGATTTTGTTTTTAGTCGTTACCTAGAAGCTGTAGGCAGAAAAGGGGATGTTTTATTAGCCATTTCTAGCAGTGGAAACTCGGTAAATGTGATTAAGGCAATGGAAGTTGCGAAGCAAAAAGGTATAAAAATAGTTGGACTTACCGGAAAAGATGGCGGAAAAATGGCTCCACTTTGCGATGTTGAAATACGTGCACCTTATAGTCAGTATGCCGATAGAGCACAAGAAATTCACATCAAAGTTATTCATTCATTAATCGATTTTATTGAACGTAAAATGTATTATATGGATAAATAAAATGCGGTAATTCCATTGTAAAAAATATTTTTGCCCTCATGTCAATGTATATTATTTTATTTTCCGTAATTGGTTATTTTGGTTTGCTCATGCTTATTGCTTGGTACACTGCTAATAAAGCCGATAGCAATAGTTATTTTACGGGTAATAAACAGTCGCCTTGGTACATTGTAGCATTTGGCCTAATTGGCGATTCACTCTCAGGCGTAACTTTTATTTCGGTGCCTGGCGCTGTTGGAACTGGCCAGTTTAGCTACATGCAAATAGTTATTGGTTACATTTTTGGATACCTAATTATTGCGCAATTTTTATTGCCAATGTATTATAAATTAAACCTCATTTCTATTTATTCATATTTAGAAAAACGTTTTGGTAAAAATGCCCAGGTAACAGGTTCATTATTCTTTATTTTATCACGGTTGGTAGGCGCAGCATTTAGGCTTTACATTGCCTTAATTGTATTAGATATTTATTTTTTCAGTACGTTCAATATTCCATTTTCAGTATCTACTTTAATAGTAATTGGATTGATACTTTTATACACCTACAAAGGCGGTATAAAAACGTTGGTTTGGACCGATACTTTGCAATCTGCTTTTTTATTGGCAGGTGTTGCAGTTTCTATTTATGTAGTTTGCCAACAATTAAACTTTAATTTGTTCGATGCCATTTCAGCAGTGAAAGAAAGCCCCATGAGTAAAACTTTTTTCTTTGACGATTGGTTAGGTAAAAACAATTTTTTTAAACAATTTTTTGGTGGTGTTTTTATTGCTATTGCAATGACAGGATTGGATCAAAACATGATGCAAAAAAACCTAAGTTGTAAAAACCTAGGCGATGCACAAAAGAACATTCGTTGGTTCAGTATTGTAGTGGTTTTTATAAATATATTATTTGTAGGTTTAGGTGTTTTGTTGTACCAATTTGCTGCTTTAAAAGGGTTAGAAATTCCAGCCAAAACCGATCAATTATTTCCAACCATCGCCTTAAACCATGTGGGTGGAATTGGCGCCATTGTTTTTATTTTAGGAATTACAGCTGCCACTTTTAGCAGTGCCGATA
>JBMOGB010000388.1:0-3507 GCA_049318585.1 Bacteroidia bacterium
GGTTCGGCTACAAATGGTAGTTGGACTTCTTCAACCAATAATCAATTTTTGTCGTTTAATGCTAATACAAATTACATTCCTACAAATACTGAAATAGCCAATGGCTTTGTAGTGTTAACTTATACTACTGATGATCCTTTTGGCGATTGTAGTGCTGCTAAAGATTCGATGATAGTAAATATTAATGCTCCTACTTTTGCTGATGCTGGAGCTGATCAAATTCTTTGTAATAATGCCACTTCTGTTAATTTAACTGGTGATTTTGGCAATGGTGCTACACTTGCTAATTGGAGCACTTTGGGTTCTGGTATATTTAAAAATATTGTTGGAAAAATTGCTAATTATGTTCCTAGCAGTAATGATATTACCAACGGTTCTGTTAAAATTATTTATACCACCGATGATCCCGCAGGTCCTTGTATTGCTGCTGTTGACACTATGACTGTTTTATTCAATCCTTTTGCAACTATTAGTGCTGGTGCTGATCAAAATGTTTGTGCCAATAATAACTTTCTTTTAAATGCTTCTACTAATGCTACTAGTGGTACTTTAAACTGGACTACTTCTGGAACTGGTTTCTTTTATAGTGGCAATTCTCTAACTTCAACTTATGTTCCTAGCATGGCCGATAATACTAATGGTTCTGTTGTTTTAACCATTTCTAATTTTGACCCTAATAACACTTGCGCAAATGTGAGTGATGCCATGATTTTAACATACGACCAATTGCCAATTGTTAATGCTGGTGCCGATCAAACTGTTTGCTTAAGCAGCAATTCTGTTTCTGTATCTGGCAGTGTGACTGGTTTGGTTACCAATGGTTCTTGGTCAACTTTAGGTTCTGGTACTTTTTTAAATGCTTCATCACTTGTAACTGATTATACATTTTCAAATACCGATAAATTAAATGGTTTGGTTCGTTTAGTGTTAACTTCAAACGATCCTGCTGGTCCTTGTAATGCTGTAACCGATACTTTAAATATTTCGTTCAATCCTTTGGCTATTGCTAATGCTGGTCCTGACCAAATTATTTGTGGAAATAGTATTGTAAATATTACAGGAACTGTTGGTGGTTCGGCTACAAATGGTAGTTGGACTTCTTCAACCAATAATCAATTTTTGTCGTACGATTCAATTACAACATACATTCCAACTATATCAGAAATAGCCAATGGTTCATTTTTTATAACTTTTACCACCGATGATCCTTATGGACCATGTAGCGCAATGAGTGATTCAATGAAAGTAACAGTAAATATTCCTCCTTCGGTAAATGCTGGAAATGATGTTACACTTTGTTCTAATGCTACATCTGTTAATCTTACAGGCACAAAAGCTGGAACACCTACAACAACTTTATGGGTTACATTAAATGGTTCTGGCACATTCGATAATCCAACTTTATTATCTACTATTTATAGGCCAAGTGCAGCCGATAGAGCAGCAAAATCAATCATTATATCATTAACAACTAACGATCCAATAGGGCCTTGTTATGCAGCTTTTGATGATGTAAATGTATTTTTCAAAGATTCTTTAGTTTCATTTACCAGTGAAATACAAAATGTGTATTGCGACTCTATGAAAATCAAATTTTTAAATGATACAGCTAATAATGGATATACATTTACATGGGATTTTGGAGATGGTAATTTATCAACAAATGCTAATCCAATACATACTTATAATTTTACAGGACCAATTAATGTAAAACTTACTGCAAGTGGACCTGGAGGATGTATTGAAACTATAAATAACAACCTTTCTATAAATAGTATAAAGCCTACAGCAAACTTTAGTATCAATAATTTAAACCAATGTGAGAATAGCAATAGTTTTGTAATTAACAATGTTTCACTTAATGGAGTAAGTTGGATTACAAATGTTAATTGGGATTTTGGCGATAATACAAATTCATCGTCAACAACTCCAAATAACAAAATCTATGTTAAAGCTGGAAACTACAACATAAAATTAGTCATTTTAGGTTCAAATGGCTGTAAAGATTCAATAATAAAAGGTGTAAATGTATTACCAAGTCCAGTAAAACCAATTATTACTTTATTGCCAGGAAAAATACTTTCCTCTTCTTCTAACATTTCAAATCAATGGTATTTTGGCAATGTTGAAATTCCTGGTGAAAAAAGCAAAACTCATGTTACAACTAAAGATGGTATTTATAATTTAAGAGTTGATTCTACAAATGGTTGTAGTAGTTTTAGTGATGATTTTGAATTAAAATACACTTCAGTTACTGAAAACAAATTTGATGATGAAATAATTATTTATCCAAATCCAACAAATGGATTGTTTAATATTGAAAGTAAAATGGAACTTTACTATTCAATTTTCGATTACAGTGGTAAAGTAATTGTATCGGGTAAAAAAGATGGCAATATTCAATTATTAGACCTAAGTAACTTTAAAAGTGGCATCTATTTACTTAAACTCTATAATGATCAAACCCAATTTACTACTAAGATAATTAAAGAGTAATATAAATTTGAAGCAAGTAATTTAATAAATAAATAAATAAATTCAATTGTTTAACATTGCATGAGCCAAAATAAATATTTTGGCTCATGTTTTGTAAGTACGATTTTATAAAAAAATAATTATGAAAAACATTGGTTTTATTTCACTATTGATTTTGTGTTCATTTATGCCACAAAACAATTCTCAACAAACTGAATTAGATGATGTATTAGCTAAAATAAAAAAAGTAAATAGTGCATTTACTTATGGCGAAAAACTAACATACAGAGTACATTACGGCCCTTTAGATGGCGGAAAAGCTTATTTTAGTATTGATGCTAATCCGCAATTAGTGAACAACAGAAACACTTATTACGTAAAAGTTAATGGCAAATCTGCTGGTTTAGTTGACATGATGTTTAAGGTAAAAGACGAGTTTGAAAGTTATATAGATCAAGAAGCATTGGTGCCTTTAAAAGCAACAAAAAAAATTAAAGAAGGAAAATATACTGACTCTGATTTTATTTTATTTGACCATGCCGCAAAAACTGCAATTGGCAAAAGAGGTAAAACAGAAATTGTAACCAATACACAAGACATTATTAGTGCAATTTATTATGCTAGAAGTTTGGATATGACTAATGCAAAACCTGGTGAAGTGTTTCCTGTTCCGTTTTACTTAGATGGTAAAACCTATGAATTGAGATTTAAATTTGAAAAGCGCGAAAATTTAAAAACAGAATTAGGCACTTTTAAAACAATAAAAGTAAAACCTCAATTAATTGAAGGCCGAGTTTTTAAAGATAATGAAGCACTTACACTTTGGGTAACTGACGATGATAATAAAATTCCTATTCGTGTAGAAAGCGATATTTTTGTAGGCAGTATAAAAGTAGATATAGCTGAAATGAGTGGCATAAGAAACCCCTTAAGTTCTAAAATAAAATAATTGTAAAAAACATAAAAAAGAGGCTGTATCAAAAGCTTCAAAAAGCTCGTCAATTCGAGCGTAACGATTACGTTTTTAAAACA
>JBMOGB010000389.1:0-3482 GCA_049318585.1 Bacteroidia bacterium
ATAAATGGTGGGATTGGTGGACGGTCGGGGCGGAAAAAATTCTTTTTTACTCATCTACTTCGGCTGTTTCATTTACACCAATATTCTTGATTTTTGAATCAATAAAATTCCATTCTTCATCGGTAATTCCCCATCTTTTTATTAGCATTTTATCTGTGTATTCGCCTTCATATTTTCCAAGGTCAGGTATAAAGTGAAATTTATCTTTTGTTACGTGTTGTGAAACCACTGTTTGAAGGAGAAGAAATCTTGCAATCTTTGTAAAAAGATATGATTTATATGATAGAACTTCCTTTTCGTTTGAAAACGCACCTGCAACAATGAATGATTCAGTGCAACATTCACCAGGTTTTGCAATACGAGTATTGCCATCATAATAAAAACCAACAGGTTTTGAGAAATCGGTTTGTCCTGCAATTGGTGCAGGTGGCACTAACAATTTCCATTTATCTAAAAGTTTGTTGTCATCAGATATGTCATTTCTACTTGCGTATTTCAAGCCTATTTTCTGAATGAACCAACAAGGAATACCGCTATTTTTTGGGATGTAATTAGTAGGTATACCAAAGGGCTTTCTTGAAGAAACTACTTCACTTAATCTTTTTCCACCATTTTCTTTTTTTGCTAACACTTTGCGAATTATTGGAATAGCTTGACTATGGCGAATTAGAATAGGAAATTCGTTTAAGTCTCTTTCGGACTTAACTTGTTTACCTTCTATGAGATTTACTACTTCGCATTGCCCTTTATTGTCTCTGTCCCAAAGAAAATAACAGATACCACCTGCTACATCAACGCCTGGGAAAACATCGTTTGAATTTTCAAAATCAATGAGTTTTCTAATTCTTTTATCCGCTAACATTTCAGCACGAAAGTCATCTAAACCTTTGCCGCCTGCATACCACCGAGCAGGTACAATCATTGTTAAATATCTTGGATTTAACTTTTTCGCTTGTTCAATAAATTTATGGTAAATCGGACTTGCACTTCTTCCGTGTCCTGCATCGCTTAATTGATATGGTGGATTTCCAACGATAACGTCAAATTTCATATTGAATATTTTTTCAGGTTTTTCTGTGTGAATAAAATTGTAAGCATAGGTTTCCAAAGCATCATCACGGTCGTAAACTTCTTGGCTTGCTCCGCAATAGGTACATTTTCCACTTTGCCAAGTATGCTTCATTCGATTATGACGAATGTTGCCCTGCTCATCATCAAAGGTTTCGCATAGGGAGTATTTGCCATTGGCTGTTTTGGAACAATACACGCTTCTGCGAGAAAGTAAAGCCGTTAAATCGGTAATGGCTATTCCGTAAAGTTGTTTGCTAAAAATGTGGTTAATGCGTTCTTGTTTGTCAGGTATTTGAGTTTCCAAACCTTTCATTAGTCGTTTTGCCATTTCACGCAAGAAAACACCACTTTTTGTAACAGGGTCTAAAAACTTGGCGGTTGGGTTGCTCCAAAGTTCGGCAGGTAGCAAGTCTAAAATATCGTTTACTAAACTTGGTGGCGTAAACACTTCATCATTGCTCAAATTGGCAAGGCATGAGAGTACATCTGGGTTATAGTTCGTTAGTATCATCTACTCCAAGTTTTAAGAAATGTATAAGCGGGAAATCTTTTACGGGTTCGTCAATAGCTGCTGCATTGCCTTCGTCATTGAACATTGCAAACTGGTGTGTTTTCTCTACCAAAAATTTAAACATATAATCTCTGCGTTTTAGCATAGATCCGTTTACAGCACTCCATTCAGAAAAAATGATTGGTTGCTTAGTTTCAGGATTGGTAAAGTCCAAAGCATCACCCCAAAGTATATTTCTGCTCAACATAAAACGAACAGAACGAATACAATCATTATTTATTTGTTTGAATGTTTTGGAATACCATTCTGTGTAAATGCCAAGCAATCGGTCTCGGCATTCTTGGGCATTATCTTCTAAAATGTCCACTCCGTAAATGCTCGAAACTGCTATAACGGAATAGCGTTCCCATTCAATTTGGCTTTTGCTATATCGGCTGTCAACTACCGTTAATTTTCGTCTCAATACTTCAGCTAAAAAGTTTCCGTTACCACAAGCAGGTTCCAAAAAACGAGAGTCAATTCTTTCTGTTTCGTGTTTCACCAAATCAAGCATATGGTTTACTTCACGTTGGTTAGTAAAAACTTCACCGTGGTCAGTAACCCGCTTTTTGGATTTTACTTGGTTGTCGTTATTTATTGTCGTTTCCTGCATCTGTGTTTTTCTTTTTCTCAAATTGTTTCATAGGCGAATCAGATTTATATAAAACTCTGCCGCAAGGCACAACTTTGCTTGAGCCATCTAAATGTATTTCTTGGTCGTCAAAGAAAATGTGTGCACCAAAGGCCTTCAAAACTTTGTCTTTTGAAAGGCCACCCATAAAATAAGCTTCATCAACATAAACACCCCAAGTTCTAAGAGTTTTGATAACTCGCATATGGCTTGGTGCGTTTCTCGCTGTAACTATGGCAATTCTCAATGGAGTTAATTCAATTGTCATTGGCAAATGCTCTTGAATTTTTGAGAGTTTACGTAATAGTTCAGCAAAAGGTCCGTCATTCAACGGCACATCTTCGTTTTCTTCTTCGTGTTTATGAAAAGCTGCTAAGTCTTTGGTTTTGTATATCAGTTCTGATTCTTCAGAAAAAACAACAGCATCTGCATCAAATGCAAATTTTACTCTTTCAGTTTCAGGTTTGTAGTCGGCTGGTGGGTCATAAATCAAAGCAGTTGCACAATTTGCGGTGTCAATTATTTTTTGTACTTCTTTCTCGTCTTTTGATAAAAACAAGTCAACATCAAAAGCATCCAGGAAAGGTGATAAAGGTTCACCACCTGAAAAAGCCCATCTTGTCAACGGTAAATTGTAATGTTTAATAGCTTTCAGAACTCTTACACCTGTCTCAGGACTGTTTCGAGACATTATAACAACTTCAATGATTTGCTTTTTGGCTATATTGTTTAATTGCAAAAGACTTTGAATTAATGGGAATGCTGTACCTTGATTAAGGATTTCGTTTTCATGTTCAAGTTGATATTTTCTGAAGCCTTCAATTCCTTCGTTTTTGAATACTTGATTTTCTTTCTCAAGGTCGAACATCGCTCTAGAAGAAACTCCTATTACCAATATTTCAGAAAAGTCTAATCCCATTTGTATTTTATTTTTCTTTTCAAATTTACTTTTTTATGCCTTATCGTCTTTCAGTGCTTTGGCAAAAAATGGCTCTTTTGGTTTTTAGAGCGTTGGATCGTGTTTCGCAAAAAACAAATATGCAAAAGTTTGCGCGTCGGGCTTTAAAATGAAATGTTAAAGAGTGATTTTCTTTCAGTTCTATATTGTATTGTCACTATTTTCTTGTCTGTTTTTATATTTTTCTCTCGTTTTCACTTTCCAAGGTGCGTCAATCTCCCAGTCTCCAGCCATAATGCAACCATAAGGCATAATTTCATCAAGTACTTCGC
>JBMOGB010000390.1:0-3481 GCA_049318585.1 Bacteroidia bacterium
CTCTTTAGGTTGGAAAAACTTTTTGCTTAATCCCCATAAAATAACCTTGATCCATAATAAGTTACCTCATAACATAGATTTACATGCAGTAACTGGTCCTGGAGGTGGAGCAGCTTCTTCATTTGTGGCTCCTGGTCATGAAGTAGTTTTTTCGTTTAAAGTATTGAACCAAGGTTTGTTTGTTTACCATTGTGCTACTGCACCAGTGGGAATGCATATTGCCAACGGCATGTATGGTTTAATATTGGTAGAACCAAAAGGCGGATTACCAAAAGTAGATAAAGAGTATTACATTATGCAAGGCGATTTTTATACCAAAGGTGCTAATGGTGCAAAAGGTTTACAATCGTTTGATATGACAAAGGCCATAAAAGAAGAGCCTGATTATGTAGTATTTAACGGTAAAGTAGGAGCTTTAAATGGCGACAATGCATTGACTGCAAATGTGGGTGAAACAGTAAGGTTATTTGTAGGAAATGGTGGACCAAATTTGGTTTCTTCTTTTCATGTTATTGGCGAAATATTTGACAATGTAAACATTGAAGGCGGCTCATTATTAAACCATAATGTACAAACTACATTAATACCTGCTGGTGGCTCTACCATTGTAGATTTTAAAGTAGAAGTTCCAGGTACATTTATTATGGTTGATCACTCCATTTTCAGAACATTTAACAAAGGAAGTTTAGCCATGTTAAAAGTAAGTGGTGAAGCCAATAAAAGTATTTTTTCGGGTGAAAAATATGAAGGTGTTTACCATCCTGAAGGTGGAACAATTCAGGTAATGCCTGACAATGTTTATGAAACAAAACACAAAAAACCAATAACTTTAAAAGAAAGAATAGCTGAAGGACAATCAGTTTACAACAACAATTGCTTTGCTTGCCATCAAATTACAGGTCTAGGTTTACCCAATGCATTTCCACCTTTAGCTAATTCAGATTATTTGAATGCTGATGCTAATAGGGCAATAGAAATTGTAATAAAAGGACATAATGGACAAATTAGGGTGAATGGTAAAAAGTACAATAGTGTAATGACTGCACAAGTACTAAACGATGAAGAAATAGCCAATGCGTTAACTTTTGTTTACAATAGTTGGGGCAATAGCAAAAAAGATATTTCGACCGAAATGGTTACAAAAGTTAGAAATAATTTATCTAAAAAAATTACCAAATAAAACTACAATTTCAAAAAAACACTAAACAATAATCTTATGAAATTTAATAATATAACTTTTACTATTTTAGCAAGTTTATTTACAATAATTTCTTGTAATAACAACAATTCAGCTAACGATGATTTGGCTAAAAAAAATGCAAAACACGCAGAAATAAATAAAGCTAAAACAGCAGAAGAAGCATTGGCAGAATTAAAGTACGGTAACAATCGTTTTTTAGATAATGCGCTAAAAAACACCAACTACAAAGAAGAAATTGAAGCAACTAAAGGTGGCCAACATCCTTATGCTTTTATACTAACTTGTATAGATTCCAGAGTGCCGCCAGAAATTATTTTTGACCAAGGTATAGGAAATGTTTTTGTAGGTAGATTAGCAGGAAACATTGAAGATGACGACATTTTGGGAAGCATGGAATTTGCTGCTAAAGTAAAACATACCAAGCTTTTTGTGGTATTAGGCCATAGTCATTGCGGTGCAGTAAAAGGTGCAATTGACAATGCTGGATTGGAACATTTAACACAACTAACCAATAAAATAAAACCAGCAATTAACCCTCAAAAAACTTATCCGTTAGAAGATGAAGTGGAAGACATTGTATCACGAAAAAATGTAAATTTTACCATTGAAAATATTCTTAAAAACAGTGCTACTTTACGATTGATGGAAGAAGAAAAAGAAATAAAAATTGTAGGTGCCTTTTACGATATTTCTAACGGTGAAGTGGAATTTTTTGATGAATTAATATCGGAGAAATAAACAATAGGAATTGTTGATTTTTTGCACTCGCTTACATCTTGCTATTGTATTTGTGGTTTCACCAAATGTTACAGACATTTGTTTAAAGCTTCTTTTGAACTAATATTTTAGTTTAGTAAGTTAAATTTATTTGAATAGTTTTGTTGAATCAAACAACAACAAACTAATTTCACACCATGAATCATTTTATAATTTTAGGAATATTTGGGTTAGGTTTTGGAGAACTACTAATTATTTTATTTCTTGTTTTATTGTTTTTTGGTGGTAAAAAAATACCTCAAATTATGCGAGGAATTGGGCAAGGAATTAGTGAATTTAAAAAGGCAAGAAATGGAAAAAATCCTGAATTAAAAAATACAAATAAAAAAGCGGAATGATAAAAGATCAATTCAACAGAACCCATGATTATTTAAGAATTTCGCTTACCGACAAATGCAATTTGCGTTGTGAGTATTGCACAGCAGAATATTTACCAACAGGAAAATCAACCAATTCAAAATACATGTCGGCAGCTGAAATTGATAGCATTGCGGCAGTATTTATAAAAAATGGCGTAAACAAAATTCGTTTAACAGGTGGTGAACCACTTGTAAGAAAAGATGCCAAAGAAATCATTGAAAAGTTATCAAAATATCCAATAAAATTAACCATAACAACCAATGGCGTTTTTGTAAATGATTTTATTGAAACTTTTAAAAATGCAGGAATCAATTCAGTAAATGTAAGTTTAGATTCATTGGTTAAAGAGCAATTTTTATCTATTACCAAACGTGATGAATTTGATAAAGTAATGCGGAACATTGATTTGCTTTTAGCTAACAATTTCCACGTAAAAATAAATGTAGTAGCCATCAAAAACTTTAATGAAAACGAAATTCTAAACTTTATAGAATGGACCAAAGACAAACCGTTACACATTCGTTTTATTGAATTTATGCCATTTTCGGGCAATGAATGGAGCAAGGATAAAGTATTTACACATGAACAAATTTTAGAGGTAATTTCCTCAAAATATAGTTTCATAAAATTAATCAATGAGAAAAATGATACTGCAAAAAAATATTTTATTCCAAATTACAAAGGAACATTTGCAGTAATAAGCACCATGAGTGAACCGTTTTGTAGCGGTTGTAACCGAATGCGATTAACGGCTGAAGGTAAAATGTATAATTGCCTTTTTGGCAAACAAGAAACCGATATTTTAGGTGCTTTTCGAGCAGGGAATGACATTGAACCATTAATTCATCAAAGTGTAAAAAGTAAAAAAGAAATGCTAGGTGGTAACAATGAAAATAAAAACTGGGGCAAAAAAAACACCGAAACACGCGAAATCAGCATGATTGGATTGGGTGGATAAATAATCACGGATGCCACAGATTCACACAGATTTATTTATCAAATTTTGTATCAGATAAAAAAACATTTATTTTGTTGCAGATATATTTCATTGGAAAGCTAAAAACAAATAAACACAATAAAAATTATCAGTGTTAATCTGTGGCATAAATAAAAAATCATGATTTCAGTTTCAGAAGCACAAAA